>CAKMKH010000031.1 GCA_927441705.1 uncultured Acholeplasmataceae bacterium
GTTGTATAAAAAACTTCGATTTTGGATATTGAAGAAGCCATTGTTAACATATTTGATGACCCAACAAAAATCGAAGTTTTTTATACAACAAAAGAAGGACTTCCGGTGATAAAAATATGATTAAATGTATTGTTGTATAAAAAACTTCGATTTTGGATATTGAAGAAGCCATTGTTAACATATTTGATGACCCAACAAAAATCGAAGTTTTTTATACAACAAAAGAAGGACTTCCGGTGATAAAAATATGATTAAATGTATTGTTGTCGGAAAAATGAATCATAAGTATTTAAATGAAGGAATTGAATATTATAAAAAGCAACTTCCTACTCAATTAGAAATGATTGAAATCAAGGATGAAAAAGATGCTTCTGGAATGGAAGCTGAGGGTATAAATATATTAAATAAAATTAAGGATTCTGATGTTGTTGTTGCACTAGCAATTAAAGGAAAAATGATGGATAGTTATCAGTTTTCTAAACTAATTGAAGATGTCAACACCTATCAGCAAGGAGACTTAGTTTTTGTTATCGGTGGATCTTATGGATTATCAAAAGCTGTATATCAAAGATCAAACCATCAAATATCTTTTTCTAAAATGACGTTTCCACATCAAATGATGCGTCTTATATTAGTAGAACAAATATATCGTGGGTTTATGATTATGAAAAATCACCCATATCACAAGTAAGGATTGATAAATTATGAAGAAAAAATATATATTTTGGGATTTTAATGGAACTATTTTGGACGATCGTCGATTATGCTTTGACATTTTAAATGAGATGCTTGAAGAAAATGGACGAAAAAAAGTAACCTTAAAAGATTACTTAATGATTTTCGATTTTCCAGTTAAAAATTATTACGCAAAAGTTTATGATTTAAATGAAACACCATTTAATGTATTATCAAATAGATTTATAGAACTTTATCAACCAAGAAGTATGAACGAAAAACTTCACTTAGGTGTCATTGATACAATTTTCTATTATAAATCTATGGGTGTTAAAAACATATTATTATCGGCATCTGAAAAAGATAATTTAAAGGAACAAGTGGGACATTTTGGTATAAGCCATTATTTTGATGACATATTAGGCACACAAAATTCACATGGTGAAAGTAAATTAGAAGTTGCTAAAAAATATGTCAAATCTAAAAAGATTAAGGGTAGTGATGCTGTAATCATTGGAGATACCCTCCATGATGCTGAAGTTGGAGAAGCTTTAGGCTTTGATATAATATTATATACTAAAGGACATCAACATAAGAGTAGACTTAAAGAATACCAAACCATTGACAATTTTTATGAATTAAGCGATATCATCAATAAAAAATAAATGACAATCACAAACGATTGTCATTTTCTTTTTTAAAGTATGTAATACAGCATTAATGATAAGAATGCAATATAAAATATGAATAAATAATTTGCTGATTCAAAAGTAATTTGATATTCTCTTATTACTCTAACAGGCTTGTAATCTTTTGAAATATAGTATTTATATAAAACATATCCGATTGCAATGTACATAAAATAGTCTATCCAAGATCTTAAATCAAATAGTTTCACGTATGAGAAGTCTATATTAAAGATTGCTAGGCCAATTTCTTTATAAAAAATACCAATAATAATACATAATATACCTATAGTTATAATCGATACGAATTGTTTTGCATCTTTTCGTTTTTCTAATTTAACTTTTTCACCAAATAGTATTTGTGAAAATTTTAGGAATGAAGTCACAGTTCCAATGTTTATTAAAGCAAACAAAAACATTTTAAATGGATCTGCTTTAAAACTATACTTCACAAGTGTTTTAGAAACATAACCATTAAAGAAGGGTGCTCCTGAGATTGCTAGCATACCTATTATTAAAAATATTGAAGTTAATGGCATCGATTTAAAAACACCTCTAATGGCATATATTTTCTTAGTTTTATACTCATATATGATTAATCCTGCACATAAGAATAATAAAGATTTAAATAAAGCATGATTTACTAGATGAAATAACCCACCATAATAAGATAACCCGTAACCATAAGAAAGTCCCATCATCATTATACCCACTTGAGAAATAGTGTGGTGTGCTAAAACTTGTTTCAAATCTTTTTGTGAGAGGGCTAGAATTACTCCTACTAAAGCAGTGAATGCGCCAATATAAAATAGTACTTCAGTCATTTGATATGTTTCATAACCAAACATATAAACATGAACTCTTATAAAAAGATAAAGACCTCCTTTAACCAATAATCCAGATAATAAGGCAGATAAAGAAGTATAGGCAACACCATGCGCACGGGGAAGCCAAGTATATAGTGGGAATAAAGCGGCTTTTACACTTGCGCCAGATATCATCATAATATAAGCAAACTTGATGATTGGTTCATTGGCATGATCACTAATATGTGTTGCTAGATATGCCATGTTGATTGACCCATATGTATAATATAGTATAATGATTCCGATTAAGAAAAACATCGCACCAAGTGTATTTAATAACAAGTAATAAATCGCAGCTTTAAGGGAAGGTCCATTTTTCTTAAAGGATATCAAGATTGTAATTAATACTGTAATAAGTTCTAAAAAAACAAAAAGATTAAATAAATCGTTTGTTTGCAAGAAAGCTAAAAAGATACCCTCTAAAAACATTAAGAAAAATAAATATTTATGATATTTACTATTTGTTTTAAATGTGTAGAATAAAATCATTGTCCACATAAAAATCGTTAATCCAATAAATAACAACGATAGACTATCATTTCTTAAAGTAATCGCAAATCTTTCATCCCATCCACCTAAAATAATGAATGATATACTAGGATCATTGGGAAGTTCGTAAACATAATATCCAAGTAAGAAGATAAGAATAAGCTGTGTAAGAAAAACTATGTTAGTTATGAATTTATTTTTAATTAAATAAATAATAACTGCACTAATAATTGGTACAAATATAAATAATACAGGAATAAACTGCGCCATTATTTATCCCCCTTAAAAATAACTTTCCATTCTATGCTTCCATAGTGGTGAAAAATTTTAATACAAAGCATAAGAGCTAATGAAGTTATC
Organism: uncultured Acholeplasmataceae bacterium; assembly: GCA_927441705.1. GTDB lineage: Bacteria > Bacillota_I > Bacilli_A > Acholeplasmatales > Acholeplasmataceae > Mariniplasma. The sequence continues at coordinate 3,077 of CAKMKH010000031.1, forward strand.
GTAGATCCGATAACAATAGTTGTTATCATTAAGGCTTGAGGAAGCGGATCAACAATATCTAGTCCAAGGGTAGTTAGTATTGGGATAAGACCACCTTCATATGCACCAAAATTTAAAAATAATAAAATAGTTCCAGCTTCAACAATTGTTATACAGAAAACAGATTTTATGATATTTTTACTAATAGCTAAACCGTAAATTCCTATAAGAATTACGATAAACGATAAAATCGGATTCATATTATCTGCCCTCCTTTAAGAATGCTGTAAAAATTGCTACTAAACCTAATGAAACTTTTGCACCAATTAATATATTCATAGCTGTTAAGAAAATTGCTTTATATTCAATATTTGAATTCACTGGCATAAAGTTTGTGAAAAGTTCTCCTCTTGTAAAAAAAGATAATGATGATATTAGGATAAGAAATAGAAATAGAAATTTTTCAATAGTTAATACACGGTGGACATTCACAGTTTTAGTTATGTCAATATAATATAGAATTAAAATAGCAGTAGCAACTATTGCGCCACCTTGAAATCCTCCACCAGGAGATAAGTGACCATTGACGATAACATAAATGCCAAATAGTAACATGATTGGATATAAAATTCTACTGAATGTAACAAATAATTCAGGAGTTTTTTGTTTATCTAGCATAAATGTTGCATTTTTCTCATCAATCGTATGTTCAGAGATTAACATAACACCGGAAACCGCAATAAGGAGAATTGCTGCTTCAAATAAACTATCAAAAAGTCTATAGTCCAAGTATATGCCCGTTACTAAATTAAGACTGCCTGTATCGGTATATCCATTTTGGCTAAAAAATATTTTTCCTGAATTATTATAAATCCCTTCAAATGATTCCATAGATGTTATAAAAACAAATAATATAAAAACTAATAATAAGATAAGTGTTATTCTTTTAATCAATGGACTCACCTTCCTTAAACGTTACGATTTCTATATAATCGTAAGCGAAGGTTTCTTTGATAAGGTGGTCCATCAAAATAGAACTTTGTTTACCTTTTAAAATAAATTTTTGTTTTACATGATCAAAAGAAATAATTAAATCCACGTTTAAATCAGTTGTTAAGTCTTCATCTGAACCCTTAATGTTTGCACACACATTCATTTTTAAGTCGTTATGATCAACGAAATTATTTAATACTTGATAAAGTTCTATGTTCTTTTCATCTATATTCTCATCAGTGATATGATCATGATCCACACGATCTAAAACAATGAATTCTCTTTGTCTAGAAATACTGATAACATAAATGAGTGGGATAATTGCAGATCCTATGGCAACTTCAGCAATGGCAACATCAGGAGCTTGATTTAAAACATAGAGTGTAGCAGCAACTAGTCCAAAAGAAGAAATGTAGATAATAATCGTAAAGTTTTCTTTATGAAAAACAATAGCTAAAGCAATAATAATTAAAAGAACTTGAAGTAAAGTAGGTATAAGATCATTCATTTTTGACATCCTCACTTTCTTTTAGAGGTATGCCAATTAAGTAAGCAGATCTTATGTTAACATGAGAACTAATTGGATTTGTGATGACTAAAAATAAAATAAGAAGAACTAATCTAAAACCATACTCAATTTGCCATGTAATAAATACCAGTGAAAATAATACTAAAAAACTACCTACTGTATCAATAGTTGCAGCGGTTAAAATTCGAGTATATAAATTTTTTAATGAAAATATGGCAATCATGCCAAATATTATAAACAGCCATGCGATAGCTATAATGACATAAGCGATAATATTCATTTTTGTCTACTCCCTGCCATAATAAATTTTGAAAGTAGGGTCATCGTCAAAAATCCGATGATACCATAAGTGATCGCGATATCTAGTAATACAAGACGTTCTAAGTAAACAGCATATACTGCAATAAATAGAACAACTTTAGCAGACATTAAGTTTAACATCAAGATTTTGTCCCAAAGTGTTTTTGAATAGATAAGTCTAATTAAAGATAGGATCATTGCAATGACTAAAACGAATAGAGTGATTAATAAGAATAATTTAATTAGAGTCATAATGATCCTCCTTTTTCAATAAGAATTTTTCAAAACGATCTCTAATAGGTTTTGCAAGAGTTTCATGATCTGTTTTAGGATCGGCAAGCACCATCACAAAAATAGTTTTATTTGTAACTTCAATACTAATAGTTCCTGGTGTTAGTGTAATAGAATTAGCCACTATAGCAACTTGAATTGGAGTCAAGTGTTCAAGAGTTATCTTAAATACAACGGGTTCATAATTACCTTTAAATAAGTTTATAACATATAAGATGGATGATCTAAATATTTCATAAAAGAGAACAAAGAAATATAAAAATAATTTTCCAAAGTGTACACCTTGAAATTTAAAACCTTCATCATCATATAAAACTTGATATGTAAATATGGCAACAAAAAAAGAAATCGCCACACCGAAAATAATAGTTCTTAATTCAAAATTGAAATTGAATAAAAACCATAGTATCAGCATGACGATAAAAAATTTTAATCTAGAGATTATATTTTTCACGAGCATCATTCTCCCAAATGAAATTTTATTATATTATATCATAGGATAATAACTAATCATAGAGTGTAAGGAATGTAGGCTATATATTTTCATTTTTATATCTCTATATGATAAAAATTTATATTCATATGACTCAAAATATGATATGATAAATAAAAAGGAGATAATATAAATATGAAGAAAAGAGCGACCACTTTTTTTAAGGGGTTTAAAGAATTTATTTCCAAAGGTAATATCATTGATTTAGCTGTTGCGTTCATTATAGGGGTTGCATTTAAAGAAATAATTACCTCTTTGGTAAATGATATTATTATGCCACTAGTGACATCTTTAACAGGAGAAGCAAATTTCACAGATCTTGTTTGGTACATCAACAATGCTGAAATTAGATATGGTTCATTTATACAACAAATCATCGAATTTTTAATTATTGCGTTTAGTATCTATGCCGCAATAACACTTGTAATAAAGAGAAAAGAATTTAATGAAAGAGTAGCTAAAGATCATGCTCCAGTTGTCGAAGAAGCACCAAAAGAAGTTGTTATACCTGAAGATATAAAATTATTAACTGAAATTAGAGATCAATTAAAAGAAATACAGAAGAAATAAGGAGATTATATGAAGAAAATAGCAATATTAACTTGTAGTAATGCAGGTCTAGATTATCTTGATTATCCAAAAGATATTCGTATATTACGTTCTGTTATTCATTTTGGGACAGATGAAAGTTTTAATGACTTTATTGATATGGATGCAAAAACTTTTTATGAGCGCATAAAAAAAGATCCAAATGATATTCCAAAAACATCATATGTATCTATAGGCAAAATGATAGAAACTTTTGAAGAGTTAGAAAAAGAAGGTTATGAGGAAGCATTAGTCATTGTGATTTCTTCAGAACTTAGTGGACTTTATGAAGCTGTTAAAAGAACTGCTAGTGAAGTTAAAATTAAAGTTACTGTTTTTGATTCTAAAACTTTAGCTTATGGCGAAGCTTATATGGTATTAGAAGCACATCGTTTAGCACAAGAAGGAAAAAGTGTCACAGAAATTCTACCTTATCTAGAGAAAATAAGAGATCACGATAAAGTCTTTTTTGCAGTTGATACCCTTTTATATCTTGTTAAAAATGGCAGACTATCAAAACTCTCTGGTACACTAGGAACAATGTTGCAATTAAAACCGTTATTAGTATTAGGTGACAATGGTAAAGTTGAAACTCTAGAAAAGATCAGAACTATACATAAAGCACACATGCGTGTTTTAGAAAAATATATTGAAGAGACAAAAAACAAAAATGTAATCACATATATTTCTCATGCTCATGCAGATGAATATGTGGGTTGGTTTGTATCGAAAATCAAAGAAGCATTTCCAGATAGAGAAGTTATTGTTGCTTATTTAACACCAGTTGTTGGCGCACATACTGGTCCTAATGGTATTGGTGTTGGATATATTCAAATTGACTAATTTAATTTAATTAAAAGGGATTTTGGTAGATGTACTCAACCAAAATCCCTTTTTTATTTTATGCGTTTTCAATAACAGCAACTATTGGAATAAGCAAGAATGCGATCCATGATATTTCAAACAATCCAAAGAAATAACCTAGGCTATAAAATATCACAACTGCAATGAATGGCATGTATGGTGTGATTTTTTTAGAATGATCAAATAAGAAGATAGATGTTACAGGTATTAAAAGCAGAATCATCCAACTATATCCCCAACCATCTAGCAATAAACCAATTGCTAAAAAAGTTGATAATGATAATAACAAAACGATAAGAAAGGTAATTGCACTTTTTCTTTTTAAAGGATCTTTTATGACTAATTCGAATTTAAGTTCTGCAAAATATAAGCCAACTATAGCTGGTAAAAGAAATCCAAAGAGGCCAATCATGAAATCATTATACATGTATCCCATGATAAGATAAAATGCAGCAGCTAATAGTAGTGATCCAACAAACATTAATTTCTTTATTGTATTCTTTTCATAAATCATTGAAACTATTGGAATAATCAAAAATATCAACCACGTAGGATTCCAGTTAGAAGTATAAGTTCCCACCAATATGAAAATAACAATTGCTAAAAATGGTGATAAAGCAACTATTTTTTCTTTTGTATCAGTGCTTAATATAATTGCAGTTACAGGGATTAGCAAGAACACAAGCCATGTCGGATGCCAGATGTCAGTAGTTAAACCGATAAGCATAAATGTTATGACCGCAAAAAACGGAGATAAAGCTATGATTTTGTTACTATGTTTTTTTGAACTTTTTAGGGTTAACGTGTCTCTTAGCTCATAATAAACTTGTTTTGGTTGTCCCAACAAATTATAAACTTCTTCATCCGATAATCCTCTTTCTAGAGCATCATCATACATTTGCTCATAATCTATAAGAACGTCTTTTATTTCTTCGTCTTTTATTTCGTGTGATAATAATTCCTGTCTTAGTGCTTCTAAATATAATTTTTTATTCATTAAATGTTCCTCCTACGATTTTAAATACACCATTTAAAAATGTTTTCCATTCTTTTACGTTTTCGTTTAATCTTTTTTTTCCTTCTGTTGTTATTTGATAATATTTTCTTGGCGCACCAAGATTAGTCTGTTTTTCATATATTGTAAATAGATCTTGAGCTGTTAGTCTTCTTAATATAGGATATATAGTGTTTTCGTTGACATCTATGTCAGTAGCAAGCCTTTCAATGACTTCAAATCCATACATGTCTTTCTCGTTTATCACATACAATATGCACATCTCAAGGATGCCTTTTTTTAGTTGAGTGTTCATTAAATCCTCCTTTACTGTGTTTTACACACTACTAATATATCACATGTACTGTGTGAAACACAATACCAAAACAAAAAAATCTTTATTTTTTTTAAATCTTGTCTTTTTATTTTTATTGTGATAATATATCAACAAATAGATGAGGTGACGTCTATGTTAAAAATGAAAAAGGTTGTTTATTATTATTCATATAAGATATAAGGACTGCTAAATCTAAGGCATTCCTTTTTGTGAATTGTAAAGGAACAGCCAAATCATGATTATAAAAATCATCCTTGGGGTTCCTCAGGGATTTTTTATTTTTTATAGGTATCCAAAAGGAGATATAACTTATGATTATTAAAATGAAGAAAGATGCAACTAAGAAACAGTACCAGAAATTGGCTGAATTTTTAGAAAGCAAGCATTTAGAAATAAGAGATGTTAGTAGTAAACAAGTACATATTTTTGGGATAATCGGTGATACATCATCTTTTGAACCTGTAGACTTATATGCTTTTGAAGGTGTAGATGAGGTTACAAGAGTATCAACACCATTTAAAAAAGCATCTAGAAGTTTTAAAAAAGAAGATACGATCATTAAATTAAAGTATGGTGTGGAAATTGGTGGAGACCAATTTGTGATGATGTCTGGACCATGTTCAGTTGAATCTGAAGAACAATTAAGAATCATTGCAAAAACTGTCAAACAATCTGGAGCACGTATTTTAAGAGGTGGTGCTTATAAACCAAGAACATCACCTTATGCATTTCAAGGTCTTGGTGAAGAAGGACTAAAAATCTTGAGAAGAGTAGCTGATGAACATGAACTTTTGGTAGTTACTGAAATTCCAAGTTCTGATTTATTACCATTATTTGAAGAATATGTGGATATCATTCAAGTTGGGGCAAGAAATATGCAAAACTTTGAACTGATGAAAGCTCTTGGCAAATCAACAAAACCAATTTTACTAAAAAGAGGATTATCCGCAACAATAGAAGAGTGGTTGATGAGTGCTGAATATATCATGAGTGGCGGAAATGAACAAATCATATTATGTGAAAGAGGTATTCGTACCTTTGAGAAGTACACAAGAAATACACTTGATATTTCATCAACATTAGCGATTAAAGAATTATCACATTTGCCAATCATTATTGATCCTTCTCATGCAGCGGGTAGATGGAGTATGATTGAAAAATTATGTTTAGCAAGTCTAGCAGTTGGTGCAGACGGTTTGATTGTTGAAGTCCATCATGATCCAGAACATGCTTTAAGTGATGGTGCACAATCTTTAAAACCAAAAAAATATTTACAAATGGTAGAATCACTTAAAAAAATGTCTGAACTATTAGGTAAGAAATACAGATGAAAGTTTTTATTGTTGGCTTAGGACTTATTGGTGCATCTTATGCCGAAGGATTAAAAAAAGCTGGGCATAAAATATATGCATATAATAGAACTGTAAGTATTTTAGAAAAAGCAATTAACGAAAATATAATAGAAAAAGATAATAGTATTAAACATCTAGAAACTGCTGACCTTATCATTTTAGGATTATATCCAAAGCATAATATTGAGTTTTTAAAATCACAAGCACACTTATTAAAAAAAGGGCAAATCATTACAGACGTCAGTGGAACAAAAGCTTGGATGGTTCCCGAAATAGAAAAAATATTACCTGATGGTATAAGTTATACATCTCATCATCCTATGGCTGGTAAAGAAATTTCAGGATATGATGCAAAGGATGCAAATATATTTAATGGAGCTAATTTTATCATCGTCAAATCTAATAAATCACTAGAAATAGATGAAAAAATTTTAAGAATCATCGCAAATGACCTTAAATTTGGTAAAATAACGGTGACAAGTCCTAATAAACATGATGAACTTATTGCATTTACATCGCAATTAACGCATGTCATCGCAGTTAGTCTAGTACAAAGTGATCATTTAGAAGAAACACCACAAGCAACTGGTGATTCTTATCGTGATTTAACTAGAATCGCAAAAATCAATGAAACAATGTGGACAGAATTATTTCTAGAAAACAAAAGTGCGTTACTTCAAAAAATCGAAGACTTTGAAGAACAACTAGATACTTTAAAAGAAATGATAAAAACAGATGATAAATCAAATATTGAAAAATATTTGAAACAAGCAAAAGAAAAGAGGAAGACATTTGATGATGCTTAAAATGGAGACTTATGATATTTATGTTGGCCATCATGAAATTGACAAATTACAAGACTATATAAAAAACATATATAATCAAAAAGATATTTTTATTGTGACTGATGACAATGTTGATCATTTATATCATGATCTAATTTCACATAAATTAAGTGATTTTAACCTCCATTTTGTTAAGATTAAACCAGGTGAAACATCAAAATCTTTTGAAACGTATTTAGAAACTATAAATAGATTAGTTGAAAAAGGAATTAAAAGGAATCATTTATTAATCGCTTTGGGTGGCGGTGTTGTAGGAGACTTAACTGGTTTTATAGCTGCTACTCTTTATAGAGGTATTAGTTTTGTTCAAGTACCAACAACACTACTTAGTCAAGTCGATAGTAGTATAGGCAGTAAAGTAGGAATCGATTTAGATAAGGGTAAAAATCTAGTAGGATCATTTTATTCGCCTAAGTTTGTAGTAATCGATCCCATGTTTTTAGAAACACTTGATGAAAGAGAATATCATCAAGGTGTTGCCGAGATGATTAAAGCAGGGTTAATTGCGAATAAAGAACTCTATGAGTTTTTTAAAACAAATAATAAAGTAACTGAAAAAGAAATACTTATGGCTTTAAATGTTAAAAGAGATGTTGTTATAAAAGATCCATTTGATCATTATGAACGCATGATTTTAAATTTCGGGCATACTTTCGGACATGCTATCGAAAAAAAATATGAGTATAAAACATATAAACATGGTGAAGCTATAAGTTATGGCATGATGATTGCTATTGAAATTGGTATTAAAAAAGGTATAACACCATCATATATTTATGAAGATGTTAAAAAAGTTTTAGAAAATAACAAACTTATTGAATCTCCATATTTTACAATAGAAGCATTAAAAGATTATATAAAAACAGATAAAAAGAGTATGGCAGATGTCTTTTATTTCATATGTCTAAAAAATATTGGACAAAGTATCATAACAAATCTAAAAGTAGGTGACCTTAAATGAATGTTACAATTAAACCGTCAAAATTAAATGGTGTAGTAAATGTAGTAAGTTCAAAATCATTATCGCATAGATATGTGATTGCTGCTGGACTAGCGAAAGGAACTTCAATTGTTTATAATGTTTTAGACTCTGAAGATTTATCAGCAACCAAAAAGGCACTAGAGGGTTTGAATGTCAGCTTTGAAAGAGAAAAAGTCATTGCATCTGAATATAAACTGATTAATAACGAAGTTTTTTGTCATGAATCTGGTTCAACTTTAAGATTTATGATCCCTATTTACATGTTGCAAAAAGAAAAAGTTGTTTTTCATGGAGATAATCGATTGATAGATCGACCGATCGATGTTTATGAAACGCTATTTAGAGATAAAACTTTAGGCTTTAAATATTTAGAAGAACCTCATTTCTTACCTTTAGAAGTACAAGGGAAAATTGAAGGAGGTCATTTTCCAATATTAGGTAACATAAGTAGTCAATTTGTATCAGGATTATTATTTGCATTGCCACTTGCCAAAAAAGATTCTGATATTGAATTATTAACACCACTATCATCTAAAGGATATGTGGATATGACTTTAGATACTTTAGTTAAATTTGGTATTGAATATACGTGGGAAGGCAATCATATTTATATTAAAGGTAAACAAAAATATCAACCTAAGGTAGTTACTGTAGAGGGCGATTTTTCTCAAGCTGCTTTTTGGATGGTTGCTGGAACTATCAATAAACACCAACTCCCGTTACAGCTAAGAAACTTAGATCCTGATAGTAAACAAGGCGATAAAATAGTTGCTGATATTATTTCAAAGATGGGTGGATATTTATATTTCCAAAGAGATTTAAAACAATATGTTGTTCATCCTAGACAGACAAAAGCTGTAACCATTGATGTTGATCCAAATCCAGATTTAGGACCAGTACTTATGGTTTTAGCTGCACTTTCTGATGGGGAAACACATTTTATTAATTGTAAAAGATTAAAGATTAAGGAATCTGATCGACTTCAAGCCATGTATGAAGTACTTACAAAACTTGGCGTTGAAATGCGTATCACTGATGACGAAGCCTGGATTAAAGGACAAAAATCTTTTAAAGGTGATTTAACGATAGATTCATATAATGATCATAGAATTGCAATGGCAATTGCAATAGCAAGTCTAAGAGCAGATGGAGATATCACAATAACGAATAGTGAATGTGTAGCAAAGAGCTATCCAACATTTTTTGAAGTATTTAAATCACTTGGAGGACATGTAAGTGAAGTTAAATGATCTAAGAAAGCAAATTGAAGATGTTGATCAAAAAATGCTTGAACTATTTTTAGCTCGTATGGATATTTCAGCTCAGATAGGTGCTTATAAAAAAGAACATCAATTACCAATCCTAGATGAAAAAAGAGAACAAGAACTTCTAGAAAAACAAAAAGCATTACTTGGTAATGACATTTTATGGCCACTTTATAGAAAGTTTTTAATAGAAATTATGAAATTATCTAAAGAGTATCAAAAAATATGTTAAAACTAGGTTTAATTGGTCAATATATCAGCTATTCTAAATCACCTGCGATTCATAATTTTATGAAATCATATTTAAATATAGATCTGACCTATGATTTGTTAGATGTTAATCAATCAAATTTAAAATTATTGATTGAAGAACTCAAATTAGGAATGTATCAAGGATTTAATGTTACTCAACCCTATAAAGAAATAATGATGGATCTTGTAGATGTTATTACACCAAAAGCAAAACTAATTAAAGCCATAAATACCATATATATTAAAGATGATAAAGTAATTGGTGATAATACTGATTATGATGGTTTTTTAGGACTGCTTAATTTGAATAATATTGATATGCAGTCTAAGAGTGTGTTTATTTTAGGTACTGGTGGAGCAGCAAAAGCTTGTTTTCATGTCTTAAATGATCAACATGCCAACGTAAAGTATGTAACAAGAGATATTTTGAAAGTAAATAATGATACGATTACATATCAAGATTTATATAGAGTTAAAGCAGATTTTATCATTCAAGCTACACCAGTTGGCACATATCCCAATGTAGATGAGTCTATTCTAGATAAAAACTATGTTAAAGATAAGTTTGTGATTGATTTGGTTTATAGACCTCAAAAAACTCAAATCTTAAAAGATTCAAAAGCTGGTATTAATGGCGTAGATATGTTAATTATCCAAGCCATAAAATCTTTATCGCTATGGACTGATAAAGAGATTTTAGTTACAAAGGAATTACGACAAAAATTGAAGGAAGTGGTTTTGGATGAATAGTTACGGACATTTATTTAAAGTAACACTATACGGCGAGTCTCATCAAGAAGCAATTGGTGTTATCGTAGATGGACTTCCAGCGGGCACAAAGATAAATGAAGAGCTCATAAAGAAAGACTTAGAAGCTAGAAAGCCTAAACATATAGGGACTACCCCAAGAAAAGAATCTGATCATTATTCAATTACAAGTGGTGTATTCAATGGTTTAGCTACGGGGTCACCTATCCACGTAATGATAAAAAATGAAAATGTAGTTTCGAAAGATTACGCACATTTAAAAGCACATCCTAGACCTGGACATGCAGATTTTGTCAGTGAAGTTAAGTATAAAGGATTTCAAGATTACAGAGGTGGGGGCAGATTTTCAGGCCGTCTTACAGCAGCTTTAGTAGTTGCTGGAAGTTTAGCAAAAATGGCTCTACCATTTGAGTTAACTCATAGCCTAAAACAAATAGGAACCTTAAAAGATATGACGAAACTTGATGATTATATTCTTGATGTTCAAAATCAAGGAAATTCAGTAGGCGGAACCATAGAAATCACAGTGAAAAACATGATAGTAGGCATAGGAGAACCTTTTTTCAACAAACTTGATGCTGAACTTGCAAAACTCTTGTTTTCAGTTCCAGCAGTTAAAGGTGTAGAGTTTGGATTAGGATTTGAAGGCATTGAGTTGCTAGGTAGCGACTTTAATGATGCACTTGTAGATGAGAAAGGAAATACTAAAACAAATAATTCAGGTGGTATTACTGGTGGTATTTCTAATGGTAATGATTTAAAGATTAATGTATTTATCAAGCCGACTTCAAGTATTCAAAAAGCACAAGATACATATAATCTGAAATCTCAAAAAATAGAGACTCTAGATATTGGTGGAAGACATGATGTTGCAATCGTCAGAAGAATTGGTATTATATTAGAAAATGTAGTTGCAATCGGTTTACTCGACCAATACTTAATGTATAAAGCATTTTTATAAAGTTCAAATGACTAGAACAAAAGTTCTAGTTTTTTTATGCTTGCATATAGAAAAAAGACATGATACTATATATATGAACATATGAACATTCGTTCATATATAAGGAGGGAATATGAACCCATATACATGCGATGCAATCTTCGTACATGAAGATACCATTAAAGAAGTACAAATGAACATATTAAAACCAAAAGAGATTGATAAGATATCAAAATTGTATAAAGCAATTTCTGATCCAACAAGAATTAAGATACTTTTTGCTTTAAAATCTCATGAACTGTGTGTTTGCGATATTTCTGTGATTTTAAATATGTCTCAAAGTTTAATATCTCATCAACTTAAAATATTAAAAGATGAAGATTTAGTCAGAATTAGAAAAGATGGTAAAACAAGGTTTTATAGACTAGCTGATAATCATGTTCACACATTGTTTACACAAGCCATAGAACATATTAGTGAGGATCATGATGAAGAAAACATTTGAGATTAGAGATATTGATTGCGCGAATTGTGCACTCAAAATCGAAAATGAATTTAAAAAAATCGAAGGACTCAGTGATGCAAAAATAGATTTTGCCAAACAAAAGATCTATATTGATGGTGATATTAAAGATATTGATGCAAACTTTCTTGAAAAAATCGCAAAAAAGATTGAATCAAGCGTAACTGTCTATGAAAAGGATCAAGTTATTGATAATAAGCGTAAGTTCACACTTAATCACTTGAGTGTTATAATTGGCTTTCTCATACTGATTGCATATTTATTGATTCATACATTTGTATATGCGTTTGCAATTGAAACATCTTTTATATTTTACTTAGTTTCATATCTTTTTATTGGTGGTAAAGTTATTTATAAGGCGCTTAGAAATATCTCTCGTGGACAGATATTTGATGAGAATTTCTTAATGATGGTTGCAACTATTGGAGCATTTTTTATAGCTGAATATATCGAAGGGATTGCCGTCATGCTTTTTTATCAGATCGGGGAGTACTTTCAAGATTTAGCTGTAAATAAATCTAGAAATAACATCCAAGCATTGATGGATTTAAAACCAAATATTGCACATTTATATCAAGAGGATAAAATTCAAGATGTAAAACCAGAAGATTTAAGTATTGATCAGGTAATCATAGTTAAAGCAGGAGAAAAAATTCCAGTTGATGGCATTATATTAAGTGGTCAGACACATTTAGACGAAAGCAGTTTAACAGGAGAATCAAAACCTATCTATAAAGAAGTTGATGATAAAGTTTTATCAGGCTCATTAAATATTAACGGCTCAATAACAGTACTAGTTAGTAAAACATACAAAGATTCAAGTGTGTATAAAATTATAGATTTTGTTGAGAAGAACGTATCCAAAAAAGCAAAAACAGAGCAATTTATTACGAAATTTGCGAAGTATTATACACCAATTGTAGTTGGAATTGCTGCAATATTAGCTTTCTTAGTACCAGTAATCGCGTTTAATCTAAATCAAACAAGTTATCAAATTGAATTTCCTATATATTTAAAAAGAGCATTAATCTTTTTGGTTATTAGTTGTCCATGTGCACTTGTATTATCTGTTCCATTATCTTTTTATGCAGGTATTGGAAAAGCATCAAGAGCAGGAATTTTGGTGAAAAGTGGAAGTGATTTAGAATCTTTTAGTCAAATTGATCATTTTGTATTTGATAAAACTGGTACACTTACAAAAGGCGAATTTGTAGTCTCTAAGGTTTATGCAGAAAATGAAGAGGAAATACTTAAGCTGGCATCTCATGCGGAATCTAAATCGAATCATCCAATTGCCTTATCTGTCATGAGAGCGTATAAAAAGCCAATTATTGAAAAAGATATAGATGCATTTGAAGAGATTTTTGGATATGGCATAAAAATCTTGTATCAAAATAAACTTTGTTTAGTCGGAAATGAGAAATTATTAAACAAATATAATATTACATTTGATATTCCAGATATAAAGCATACAGTTATTCATGTTGCTTATGACCAAAAATATATTGGATATATAGTAATGGAAGATGAAATGAAAATCACTTCTAAAGAAACAATTAATCACCTAAAAAAATTAAACAAAAACATATCGATGGTCACAGGAGATCATAAATTTATTGCTTTAGATATCGCAAAAAAACTAGGTATTGACCAGGTTTATTATGAACAATTACCTAATGATAAAAAAGATATTATTGAGAAATTAAAGAGAAATGAAAAAATCGCTTTTATTGGTGATGGAATCAATGACGCACCAGTATTGATTAGTGCTGATCTTGGTATTTCTATGGGATCATTAGGCAGTGATTTAGCAGTTGAGGCATCTGATGCAGTCATTATGAATGATGAACCTGCTCGTCTAATTGATGCTATTTATATATCTAGACTCACAAAACGAGTAGTCATTCAAAATATATTATTAGCTGCAGGAACGAAATTTATTGTACTTATCTTAGGTGCCTTAGGGCTTGCAAATATGTGGTTAGCAATATTTGCAGATGTAGGTATCTCTCTTATTGCTGTTATTCACGCAATGAGTATCTTAAGAGAAAAAAAACGAAGTTAAACATTGTTTAACTTTTTTCCTTTATAAAGTATAATAGATTTAGGTGATATTTTGGAAACGAAACTTGATCAAATCAAAGGTGTAGGACCTAAAACTTTATATGTTTTAAGACAAAAAAAGATATGGTCTACTTATGACCTTGTTTTAAACTATCCAAAAACATATCAAGATTTTACTATTGATCAAATAAATCGATTAAAACACAAAGATAAAATAACTGTTTCAGGTAAGATTACTTCACCAATAAAGAGTAATCCATACGCAAAAACTCATGTTTCGACATTTTATATGGAACTCTTAGGTGATCAAATAGAAATTGTCGCATTTAATAAACCATATTTGGCTAAACAGTTTGCATTAAATGATGAGATTGTTGTACAAGGAACATATCAGTTTTATAAGCATCAAATTATTGCTCAAACAGTTGTAAAAAAAGAGAAAAACATAGACATAAAACCTATCTACAATATTGAATCTCTACACGACAAAACAATCACAAATATTATATCAACTATTTTTAGTGAGGAACAAGTTCAAATCTATGAAACGATTCCAGAGATGTTTTTAGAAAAATATCATTTACTTTCAAGAATTGAAGCATTCAAAAAACTGCACTTACCAAAAACATTTGATGATATTAAGCAAGCAAAAAGAAGATTTAAATATGAAGAAGCATTTTACTTACAACTAAAACTTATTTTTGAACTTAAGCAAAATCAAGTGCAAAGAAGTCCAATAAATTATGATATCGGAAGTATCAAGGCGTTTATTAGCGAACTCCCATATGAACTCACAAATGATCAAAAACAAGCTGTAAATGACATCTATAAAGATTATAAGAAGGATTATGCTCATTATAGACTTATACAAGGTGATGTCGGCTCAGGAAAAACACTAGTATCACTCATCGCAACACTACCCATGATACAGACTAAAAGGCAAGTGGCTTTTATGGCACCAACAGAATTACTTGCTAATCAACACTATCAATATTTTAAATCACATTTAAAAAAGACTAGAATTGCACTTCTAACAGGCAAAACAAAACAAAAAGATTTGCTAAAGCAAGCTATTAAAGATCATGAATATGATATTATTATAGGCACACACGCTTTAATAGAATCAAACGTAGAATTTAATAATCTAGGCTTGATTATTATTGATGAGCAGCATAAATTTGGTGTCGATACAAGAAACAAACTTATCGATAAGTCATTATGTAAAGATGTCATATTTCTAACTGCTACACCAATTCCAAGAACGCTTGCGATGGTTGCATTTGGTGAGTCAAATGTCTCAATTATTAAAGAAAAGCCGAGCCAAAGAAAAAAAATTGAGACCCATTATTTATTAAAAAAAGATATTAAAAAACTTTATGATGCAATCGATGAAAAAATAAAAAATAAAGAACATATTTTTGTCGTAGTTCCTGCAATTTCATCAGATAAAGTTGATGATAACATTGAAACAGTTAAACAAGAACTTATATTGAATTTCAGTTGTCCAATATTTGTTTTACATGGACAACAATCAAATGATATGCAAAATGAACAAATGGAAAAGTTTATGTATACACCAGGAAGTATATTACTATCTACAACCATGATAGAAGTAGGTCTTGATATACCAACAGCAACTTTGATTGCCATCTATTCTGCTGAATATTTTGGATTAAGTCAACTACACCAATTAAGAGGTAGAGTTGGAAGGTCAAATCTTTCTTCTCAATGTTATGTAATATCAGAAAAAGATGATATTGAAAGATTAGAAATACTAACAAAAACAGATGATGGTTTTAAGTTATCAGAATATGATCTACTTCAAAGAGGACCAGGTGATTTTTTAGGACAAGAACAAAGTGGATATTTAAATTTCAACTTTCTTGATTTACTTAATGATTATCCGATTTTACTTGAAGCTGCCAAAAATGTTTCTTGGCTCATAGAACAAAAAGACTTTAACACAAATTCGAAATATAAATATTTGCATAGACACATTAAAAACACATTAAAAATATGATATAATAAAACATACGAAAGAAGGGATACTTATGATACGTATTGCAGTCGATGGCATGGGTGGAGATTTCGCACCTGAACCTATAGTAAAAGGAACACTTAGCGCTTTAGATAAATTTGAAAATGTTGAGATCGTACTTTTTGGTGATGAACAAAAAATGGCTCCTTTTTTAAAGGATCATCCTAGACTAAAAGTTGTTCACACACCTTTCTTTTTATCTATGGGAGAAAAAGACCCAATAAAACAATATAGAACAAACAAAGAACTATCGATGTTTAAAGCTCTTCAAGCATTAAAAGATAAAGAAGTAGACGCTGTAGTAAGCGCTGGACCTACACAAGCATTAGTTGTTGGTGGGCATTTTATCGTTAGAAGAATGGCATCAATGAAGAGAGTTGCGATTGCACCAATTATTCCTTCATATGATAAACGAGGAAGAATACTACTTGACTCAGGAGCTAATGTAGATTTAAGACCAGAACATCTACGAGATTTTGCAGTTTATGCAACTGTAGTTGCTGAAAAGGTATTAAAAAGAGATAAACCAACTGTAGCACTACTTAATATTGGAACTGAAGAAGGCAAGGGTAGAGAATTTGATGTTGAAACTTATAATCTTTTAAAGGTTGAACCAAATATTAACTTCTATGGGAATTTAGAACCTAAAGAAGTATTTACTACTGAAGCTGATATTCTACTTTCTGATGGATTTACAGGCAATATAGTCATGAAAGCGATGGAAGGTACTGCTAAAGGTTTAGGTATGGTATTAAAACGAGAAATTAAATCATCATTGCTTGGTAAAATCGGTGCCATATTGATGAAAAAATCATTAACTAATTTCAAAAAATCATTAGACGCATCAGAAATTGGTGGTGCACTATTGATGGGACTAGATGGAGTTGTCATCAAGGCTCATGGATCATCAAATGATTATGCATTTTTTAATGGTATTAGACAAGCAAAAGAAATGGTAGAAGCCGATATCATAAAAAAAGTATCTGAAGCTTTAGAAAAAAAGGAAGTTGAAAATAAATGAAAGATTTACTAAATAAGTTAAATCTTTTGTATAAGGATGAATCCCTTTATGTTAGAGCATTAACACATGCATCATATGCATATGAAAATCAAACTGAAAACAATGAAAAATTAGAGTTTTTAGGAGATGCAGTTATTGAACTTTTAACAAGTGATTATCTTTATCAAAAAGATTTAGCAGATGAAGGTGAACTCACCAAAAGACGTGCACAAGCCGTTTGTGAGGAAGCACTAGTGATATTTGCAGAGAAAATTGATTTAAAAGATTATTTATTGTTAGGAAAAGGCGAACAATTAAGAGGACCAAATCCATCCATGATTGCTGATGCTTTTGAGTCTTTATTTGGTGCTGCATATCTTGACTTAGGATTTAGACAAACACAAAAACTATTTCAAAAAATCATGGTACCTCATTTAAACCTTGTATGGGATATAAAAGATTACAAATCAGCGCTTCAAGAATATATTCAAAGCGGAGATAAAAGAAATATAAGTTATCAAATTATAAAAGAAGTGGGTCCATCCCATAAAAAGATATTTGAAGCTGCTGTAAAATTAGATAATCACATCACACTTGGTATCGGTACAGGAAAATCAAAAAAAGAAGCTGAACAAAATGCAGCTCACGATGCTTTAAAGAAGGGTAATTATGATTTTAAAGAGATTGTATGAGGAATATGATTTTTCAATAGAGCGAATATTGCTAAAAGAATATAGAAAACTTTCTTTAAGCATGCAAGAAGTTACTATACTAATTGCACTATTTTCGATTTATAAAAAACGTAAAACATTTTCTACACTTGCAATATCTAGACGTGTAGAGTATCATTCTAATGAAATTGGAGAAATCGTTGAATCTTTATTAGATAAAGGTTTTTTAACAATCTCTTTAGACTTTAAAGATCAAAAAGAAAGAGAAGTCTTCGATTTAACACCGACATTTGAAAAAATTGAAAATTTATATAGATTAGAAGAAGCAGAAAAAGAGAAACAAATAATCGAAAATGATGTGAGCAATGTCATTTTAAAATTCGAACAAGGATTAGGTAGACCACTAAAATCTTATGAACTAGAAAATATAAGAAAATGGTTTGAAGAAAAGACATATAGTTATGATCAAATCATTAAAGCTATTGATCAAGCGGAAGAAAAAGTAAGCATTAAGTATGTAGAGCGAATTTTAACGCAACAACCGATTCATAAAATTGAAATTGATCAAGATGTTGAAGATGCACTTGATGAAATCTTTAAAAGTATTAAATGAAAAATGCAGAATATATATTAAATACACTTGATCAAATGTTTCCTAATGCTACAGTCGAACTTAACCATAAAAATAATTTTGAACTATTAGTTGCAGTTGTTCTAAGTGCACAAACAACTGATATAGCAGTTAATAAAGTGACTCCACAATTATTTGAAAAATACCCTACACCATACGATTTATCTCAAGGTAATCTAAAAGATATAGAAAGTTTAATTAAAACAATCGGTTTATATCATAATAAAGCGAAGAATATTATAGCATTATCAAATATTTTAGTTGAACGCTATCAAGGGGTTGTCCCATCAAATAGGATAGATTTAGAATCACTTCCTGGAGTAGGGCGAAAAACAGCAAATGTTGTTTTATCAAATGCCTTTGATACACCTGCTTTAGCTGTAGATACTCATGTTGCAAGAGTATCAGTTAGACTTGGATTCGCTAAAGAAGGAGATTCTGTATTAATAATTGAACAAAAATTAATGAAAAAAATTCCGAGAGAAAAATGGCAACAAGCTCATCATCAATTTATATTTTTCGGAAGATATCACTGCTTATCAAGAAGTCCTAAGTGCAGTCAATGTCCATTATTTGATATATGTAAATACAAAGATAAAACAAAGCACTTATGATAAAGTGAGTTGATCAACAGCTCATTTTTTTATGTTTTTTTTCAAATGTATTTCAAATCTATTCTTATGGATGAAATACATTATAAATAATAAAAAATATACGGGAGGGAATTATGAGCATCAACATGATTGAACTAAAACATTTAGTTCAAAAAAGACAATCCGGCAAAGAATATATCGGATTACCATTTGGTTCAGCAATTAGATATTTAAGAAAGGAGTTAAGGATAACATTAGAGGAAGCTAGTAAAGGCATATGCAGTTTGTCTTATCTCTCAAAGGTTGAAAACCAAAACATAAGTGCAAGCGATGAGTTTATCGAGAAGTTCAAAAAGAAATATGATATGAAAGATGCATATGACTATGATAAAGATAATTTTAAAGAACAAATAGAGTATATCATTGATGCTTGTCTAAAAGATCATAAAATAGATCGAAAAATGGTCATGTACTATGATGATCGAGTTGATTATCAATCGCTTTTAGTTGAGTTTGCTTATGAAGTATTAAATAATAATTATGATAAAGCAGAACTGTCATACAAAAACTTAGTTCAACTTATATCTTCAATGCCTCAAGAGGCATTTATGATCACAATGATTTTGGTAAATCATATTCTTTATTACGAGATGAGATATAGTGATGGATTATCACTTTTAGATATAATTGAAAAACAAGATCCATATTCAAATGAAATTGCATTACTTATCAAAAAATGGAAATTAAAACATGGTTTTCAAATTAATAATGCAATGCTTGTTTCTACAATTTATCAACCATATGAAAAAGAGCTTATCAAAAAGCATCTATTTGAACAAGTCAAATCAACAAATGTGCATAAGCTTATGTATCAGTCGAGGTTTATTTCTTGTAAGCGTATGAAAAGTGAAATCTCAGGCATAAATGATCTAAGTGAAACAGATAAACATTACTTGATTGCAAAATGTCATTTTCATTCAGGTGATTATGAAAAAGCTTTAGCAATAAGTTCAAAATATTACAATCAGTCAGTGCAGTGGATGGCTTTGCATCTTTTAGCACTAGATCACCTAAAACATGTTGATCCTATTTTTAAAATTCTTGATGAAACAAAAGACTATGAGCATCCACTTTATAAACTTTTATCAAAACATCTTACAATAAAGTATAAAGCTAAACAAGAAGAAATTGTTAATTACATAAAAAAGGATATACTAGTACATAATTTAATTACAGAAGACTATGATATTTTAATCTATCTCATGCGAGATTGCGAAAGATTATTATCCAAATTTCAGTATTATAAAGATGCTGTATCGGTATATCGTCACTTCTTAAGTAAACTATATAAAAATTCATATGCTTAAGCAAATATTAAGAAATAAGATGGCAACATCTTATTTTTTTGCCTTATTCAAGCCATATTGTATTGACTAAATAAAGTTATTAATATATACTATTTAGGGCTAAGGAGGGATGAACATGCGCACAATAAAACTATTCAGATTAGCTAAAGGGTTCTTATTTCTATTCATTATTGCTGCCTTGTTAACAACAATTCATCAATATACATATTCAAATGTTCCCTTGTTTACTCAGTATTTAATTAAAACTTTATTAGATCAACCAGGCATAGCTGATGGTAGTGTTAGTGTAGGTGAAGTAAACCTGCCTTCTTTTGTGTTAACCTTCTTTAGACGAGATACAGAAATCTTAAATATAATATTACGTATTGCAGCTGCATTACTTATTTTACAGGTATTTAGATTCTCATTGAGATTTTTTGAAATGTGGATTAAAGGTGCTTTACTAGAAAAAATGGCAGAAAAGATGAGAATAGGTTTATATGGACATATTCAAGACCTTGATTATGAATTTCATAATAATGCAGATACTGGAGATTTGATTCAAAGATGTACAACTGATGTAGAGACTACTACAACGTTTTTAACAACAAGAATGCTAGATTTGATATATTTAATAGTAACACTAATCTTTGGTGCTTACCAATTATTCTATATTAATTCTACGATGGTATGGATATCTCTTTCATTAATTCCTTTAGTAGCAACATCATCTATTATATACTTTGTTAAGATTGATAAAATATTTCAAAACATTGAAGAAACTGAATCTTCAATGATGACGGTTGTTCAAGAAAACTTATCAGGTTCAAGAGTGGTAAGAGCATTTGCGAATGAAGCTTTTGAAATAACAAAAATGGAAACTAAAAATAGAGAATACGCTGACGCACTTAAAAAAGCAAGCGGTATTGTTGCAGTTTATTGGGGAAGCATGGATTTTATTAGTATTACTCAATACTTAGTAATTATTGCTGTAGGTGTATTCGCAGTTAGAAATCAAACGATGGATGCTGCAGGTGTTGTTGCATCACTTGCCCTTGTTGGGATGTTAATTTGGCCAATTAGAGGGTTAGGACGTATTATTAGCGATTATGGTAAAGCACTCGTTGCATCAGATAGAATCTATCATATTTTAGAAAAACCAAGCGAGTATTTAAACGATGGCAAACAAGAGCCAACAATCAGAGGTAACATTGAATTTAAGAATGTATCATTTAGATTTCCAGATACTCAAGAGCATTTATTAAAAGATGTTAACTTTAAGATTAAAGCTGGACAAACAGTTGCAATCATCGGTAGAACGGGTAGTGGAAAATCAACCATTATAAATATATTAATGCGTATGCATGAATATCAAAGTGGTCAAATATTGATTGATCAAGTACCATTAAATGATATTAAGAAAAAATATATTAGAAACCAAATAGGCGTAGTTTTACAAGATCCATTCTTATATTCGAAAACAGTTTATGAAAATATAGCGATTGCACATAAAGATGCGCTAAAAGATCGAGTTATAAAAGCAGCAGAAATAGCTGCATTAGAAAAAGACATTAGAACCTTCAAAAAAGGTTATGAAACAATAGTTGGTGAAAAAGGTACTACTTTATCAGGCGGACAAAAACAAAGAGTTGCAATTGCACGTGTTTTAGTTCAAGACAAACCAATTTTAATATTTGATGATGCTTTAAGTGCTGTTGATACGCAAACAGACATAATGATAAGACAAGCATTACTTGCAAAACAACATAAACAAACAACCATCATCATTACACACCGAATCACTACTGCGAAAGAAGCAGATCAAATTATCGTCTTAGATAAAGGATCTATCGAAGCAATTGGTACCCATGAGCAATTAAGTCAACAAGATGGATTATACAAAAAACTATGGGATATCCAAGGTAAGTTAGAAAGAGAATTTGAAAAGACTGTGAAGGTAGGTGACGAAAATGCATCATGAAGATGACAATGATGTTCAGTATAAAGTTCAGCTATCAACATGGAAAAAAATTATTGGTATTGTTTTTCAATCTAAAAAGAGAATCGTTTTATTAATCTTGTTTTCGAGTTTTGTTGCAGTATTAGATGCAATGATTCCACTTATTAACAGATATGCAATTGACGTCTTCTTTATCGAAGGAGATTATTCAACTTGGCCATATTTTGTTGCGGTAAACATATTTGTTGCTGCTGGTTTTGGTATTTCTGTTTGGGGATTTATTCGTCAGGCGGGTATCATTGAAGCAGAAACAAGTTATGAATTAAGAAGACAAGCTTTCAAAAATTTACAAAAATTGTCATATAGCTATTTTGATCAAACGCCACAAGGCTGGATCATGGCTAGAATGACTTCAGATGCAAGAAGACTATCATTAATTATTTCTTGGGGTTTAGTTGATTTTGTTTGGGCTGGTTTATCCATGCTATTTATTATGATCATTTTATACATTACATTCTTTAAATTGGCAGTTATCGTAACGCTAGTTGTACCAGTGATGTTTGTAGTTGCATATTTCTTTAGAAAACTAATTTTAAAACAACATCGTATTGCAAGAAAGCACAATTCACAATTAACAGCACAATATAACGAAGGATTTTTAGGTGCCAAAACAACGAAAAGTTTAAGTATTGAAGGTCAAAATTTTGATGAGTTCTCATATACTGCTCATCAATTAAAAACTGCAAGCATTAGAGCAGTTATATCATCAGCTGTATTCTCATCCATACTTTTAGTATTAGCATACTTTGCAGTAGGCACAACAATGTTTCAAGGCTCTATTTATGTATTGGAATTTATTATTACAGTAGGGACCTTACAAATGTTTATTGCTTATGCTGTCAATTTCTTTGAACCAATCATGGCTATCTCAAGAATTCTATCAGATTTCCAGAATGCTCAAGCATCAGCTGAACGTATTGTTGGTTTAATAGAAACACCATCTGATTTAGTTGACACAAAAGAAGTTGAAGAAGAATATGGCACACTTTTTAATGATAAATTAGAAAATTGGGAAGAATTACAGGGTGAAGTTGAGTTTAGAGATGTTACATTTTATTATTTAGAAAATGAAATGATTCTAGAAAACTTTAGTTTAAAAGTTAAACCGGGAACAAATGTTGCTCTAGTTGGGCACACAGGGTCTGGTAAAACGACACTAGTTAATCTTTTATCAAGATTTTATGAACCAAAAGGTGGACAAATATTAATTGATGGTAAAGATTATAAATCAAGAAGTATCCATTGGTTACACAAACGATTGGGTTATGTATTACAATCTCCACATTTATTTAGTACAACAGTTTTAGAAAATATTAGATATGGAAGACTAACCGCAAACGATGAAGAAGTTAAATATGCTGCTAAGATGGTTGGTGTTGATGATTTTGTTAAGCATTTAGATAAAGGTTATGATACATTTGTTGGCGAGGGTGGTAATTTATTATCTGTTGGTCAAAAACAATTGATATCTTTTGCAAGAGCTGTTTTAGCGGATCCTAAAATTCTTATTTTAGATGAAGCTACCTCTTCAATTGACTCTGAATCTGAACTTGTCATTCAACAAGCAACTGATAAACTTCTTAAAGGTAGAACTAGTTTCATAGTTGCACATAGATTATCAACAATTGTTAAGAGTGATTTGATTGTTATGCTCGAGATGGGTAAAATCATTGAAATGGGCACTCATGATGAACTGATAGCTGCTAGAGGTCAATATTACGACTTATATCGAAATCAATTCTTTAGAGAAAATGAAGATCGATTTAACTTAGGTGAATAAAAAAAGTAAAAAGACATCAAAATCTCTATGATGAAATAGAGGTGATATGATGTCTTTTTTCTTTTCTTTTTTTAGACTAACTATTTTTTTATTTAACGTTATCTGGGTAGATACAATAGTAGATGTTCCAGTGCATTCTGATATTAATGATTATGTTGATCTACCACAAGCTTTTTTATATGAAGATGGGGAAATTGTTGAAAATGCAGTTCCATACTATAGAAATAACGGTGTAGATCGAACGTTTTTATCTACTGTTAATACAAATTATGTAAAAGCATATAATATTTATTATGAAGTATATTTTGCATTATATGATATAACCGATAAGGTTCAAATCACTTTTAATGTTGTAGATCAAACAAATCCAGTCATTTCGAATTTATCAGAATATACAATAGATATAGGAGATAAATTACCAGATTTTAGAAATTATCTTGTCTTTGAAGATAATTATGATAGTTCAGATCAATTAATTATTGATATCAATACTACGTTAGTTATAGAGAGTCAAATCGGTTCATATCCTATTTTATATACGATTAGAGATTCATCAAATAATAGCCAAACTTATGAAACGTTACTTCATATTATAGATAGAATACCACCTAGTATCACTTTAATTAAACCCATAGTGATAGATGTACATACCGCCATTGAGAAAGAGAAGTTTTTAAAAATAGAAGATAATTATGATCTAAATTTAAACATCCATATAGATGACAAAAACGTAGATTATCATATCATAGGAAATTATGAATTCACCATAACTGCAATAGATTCGTCAAAGAATTTTAATCAAAAAGTTTATACAGTCTCAATTGTTGATCGAATATCGCCAACAATCATATTGAAGTCTTATCCTGAAACTATTAATGTTTTTGAAGAGATAACAGATCAACTGCTAAGGAGTTATGTACTAGCATTAGAAGATAATTACGATATAATTGATATTAAACAAATTCATATTACACATGATATTGATACGGCTCGAGTTGGAAAATATAAAATTTATTATCAAGTGAGAGATTCATCTTTAAACGAAGCAAATATCTCTTTAGAAGTTGAGGTTGTTGATCAAGTAAAACCAAATATAGAAATCATAGAACCTTTTATTTTTGAAGTGTTTAGTGAACCTTCAAGTCTATATAATCATTTTGTTATGAATGATAATTATTGTTCTACAGATGATTTGAAAACGACTATAACAACAAATTATAAACTCGATGTTATCGGAAAATATGATATTAAAATTGAAGTAGTTGATACGTATAAAAATAAGGCAGTCTATATGGGGATTATTGAAATCATCGATAGCACACCTCCTGAAATTATAGAATTATCAGAAATTATTATTACAGATTTTAAAGAAAAAGATTTATCGATTTATTTTAGAGCTATTGATGGATATGATCAAAGCGATTTAGAAATATATGTCGATGATCAATTAGTTATCTACGATAAAATAGGTGATTATGAGATTACAGTTTATGCATATGACCAATCGAATAATGAGGCAATGACAACGTCTTCAGTTATTATCATTGATATAAGCGCACCTACTTTAATACTAACTCATGATTTCATAAATTTAGGAATAGGTGAACAAAAGGTAGACTTATATGATTACGTCTTAGAAATTCATGATAATTATGATACTCTTGATAAAAACAATCTTATGATTGAATCATCCATAAACTATCAAATTCCTGGAACCTACAAAGTTACATATCTAATTATGGATAGCTCACTCAATCAAACCATGAAATCACTAAATGTATACATTAATGATTATGATAAACCAAATATAAATGCAGATACAATGTATATTAATATGTATGAAACAGTTGATCTTCTTGAAGGTTTATCTATATCTGATAATGTAGGTGTATTAGGCATATATTTTAATCCAAAAGTGATAGATACATCATATCCGGGCACGTATAAAGTCACTTATATCGTTATAGATGAAAGTGGAAATACGAATCAATTGATTAGGGAAATACACATTAATGAAATTGAAAAACCTCTTAAAATAGAGGCATTTATTCCAATAATTATTGTATCAATTCTATCAGTATCAGTGATATATTACTTATACAAAAAAATATAAATTATATCTTTTGACTTTAGTCTTTAATTAAACTATAATATGAGCGTAATAAAGATATATACTATAAAAAAGGAGTGTCAAAATATGGCTGACGTATTATTAGTTTACTGGAGTGGTACAGGCAATACTGAAATCATGGCAGAAAAAGTTAAAGAAGGTCTTGAATCTTCAGGATTATCAGTTGACTATAGAGCTGTAGATGCAATTGAAGCTGATGAAGTTTCTGCATTCGATAAAGTAGTATTTGGATGCCCATCAATGGGTGTAGAAACATTGGAAGAAGATGAATTTGAACCTTTCTTTGAAGCAATTGAAGGTTCTTTAGCAGGAAAAAAAGTTGCTTTATTCGGATCTTATGGTTGGGGTGAAGGTGAATGGATGGAAGCATGGGAAGACCGTGTAAAGGATGCTGGTGCAGAGTTATTTGAATCAGGATTAAAAATCAATTCGACTCCAAGCAGTGAAGAAGAAGATGAATGTGTTGAATTTGGTTCAGCATTCGCAAAATTCTAATTAAACATATTAAAAATGCTAAATTATAGCATTTTTTTTATAACCACATAAAAAGAACTATCAAAAACATGTATAATAAATATAGGTGAATCATATGATTGGGACATTATATATTCAAAGTTCATATTCAATGCTAAAAAATGCCATACCCTTACCAGTTTTAGTTGAAAAAGCTATTTCAGGAGGATATGATTTTTTAGCTTTATCAGATGAGCAACTTCACGGTATGATTCATTTTTTTAATTTAACAGATAAACACCAATTAAAACCTATCATAGGACTTCATATCGATGTGTCTTTTCAGCAAGAAGAGTCTGATTTTTTAATTTATGTAAAAAATCAAATAGGCTATCAAAATTTGTTAAAAATAAGTTTGTTGAAAAGTCAAAATGAATTAACATATGATTTACTTGTAGAACACCAAGAAGGTTTAGTCGTAGTGACTTCAAAACATTCAATTATTGATAGATTATTATTAAATAAAGATATAGAAAAAGCGATGTCAATTGCTATTGAATTTAGAGAAAAGTTTGAAAGTTTCTATTTTGGTTTGTCGTTAGATTCTTTTGATGCGGAAGTTATAGTGGCACCTCAATTGAAATCATTATCAGAACAACTCAATATAAAGATACTTCCTATCCATCAAACTTCATACATTGAAGAAAATGATAAAGAAGTATATGAAGCGCTCATCAAAATTGATAACGAACAAAATGAAGTAAAAGAAGATGAAAACTATCATTTCATGGACAAAGACGCTTTGATTAAACATTTTTCTGATTATCCTATTGTCTTTGAAAACTTAGATGAAATGGTTTTTTCAATTGATTTTAAGTGGGTTAAACCCAACTTCGATATGCCTAAATATGATATTAAAGGAACATCATCTAAAGCATTTTTAAAATCGTTAGCAATTAAAGGACTTAAAAAAAGGTTAGAAAATAAGAAAAGTGATCATAAAGAATATCAAGATAGATTGATCTATGAGCTTGATGTAATACATAATATGGGATTTGATCACTATTTTTTGATTGTTTTTGATTTTGTTAGATATGCTAAAACACATGATATTCTTGTGGGTCCAGGCAGAGGATCCGCAGCAGGATCACTTGTATCGTATTGCTTAGGTATCACTGATGTTGATCCAATTGAATATGATTTATTATTTGAAAGGTTCTTAAATCCAGAACGTATTACCATGCCAGATATTGATATGGATTTTCCTGATAATAAAAGAGATGAAGTTATTAGTTACGTTCAAAATAAATATGGCAAAAATCATATGATTTCTATTGTAACATTTGGAACATTCGCTTTACGCTCATCTATAAGAGATATTGCTAGAGTGATGAAGATTGATATACAGAGAGTTAATGCAATAATAAAAAGAGTATTAAATGATCAAGTTGACACAAAAGACGAAGAAACGGTAAGATTGTTAAAGGTTGCTAAAAAAATTGAAGGTCTTCCAAGACATACAGGAACACATGCAGCAGGCATGATATTAGCAGAGCAAGATTTGTCAAAATACATCCCATTGCAACAAATGGCAAATGGTTTTTACCAATCTCAATTTGAGGCTAGTGATTTAGAATCATTAGGGCTTTTAAAAATAGATTTTTTAGGAATTAGAAACTTACAAATTATACACGATGTCGTAGACCTTATTCAAGAGGAAAACTCGGATTTTAAATTAAATAATATACCTCTTGATGATTCAAAAGCTTATGAATTATTAAGTCGTGCTCAAACCCAAGGTGTTTTTCAACTTGAATCAAATGGTATGAAGAACGTTTTACGCAAGTTGAAACCTCAAAATTTCGAAGATATTGTAGCACTTTTAGCATTATTTAGACCAGGACCAATGAATCATATAGACGAATACATTGAGAGACGACATGGGAAACCATATGAGAATATTCATCTACTTCTCAATGACATATTAAAGCCAACTTATGGTATTATTATCTACCAAGAACAGATCATGAGAATAGCTCATGAATTTGCAGGATACACACTTGCAGAAGCAGATTTGCTTAGAAGAGGAATATCCAAGAAAAACAAAGAAATCTTAGAAAAAGAACGCATAAGATTTGTTGAAAAGTGTAGTGAAAAAAAATATCCAAAAGAAACCGCAGAGACTATTTATGATTTGATAGTCAAGTTTGCAGATTATGGATTTAATCGAAGCCATAGTGTAGCATACGCTTTAGTTGCATATCAAATGGCATATTTAAAAGCTAACTATTATGATAAATTTATGACGGTATTATTATCAAATGTTATTGGAAATGATCAAACTATATATGATTATATACTTGAATTAAGAAAGAATAATATCAAGGTTTTACCACCAAATATTAATCTTTCAACAGATCAATTCAAATTAGTTAATCATGATATTCTTATGCCACTTACTCAAGTAAAAAGCATAGGTAAAACACAAGTTCAAAAAATACTTGATGCTAGAACTGAAAATCATTTTCAAGATTTTCAAGATTTTAAACATAGGTTGAAACAAGTAATTAATGACAAAAATATAGAAATGCTTATCCATAGTGGTTCGCTAGATGTGTTTAATCTTAATCATCATACAATGATTGAAAACAAAGATGCTAGTCACGCTGGATATGAATTGTATATATCTGATTTTAAATTGAGAGATTATGAAGAATACAGTTTTATCGACTTAGCACTTTATGAAAAAGAAGCTTTAGGGTTTAATTTAACTCATCATCCCTTACAACGCTATGAAAACTACATTAAAGAACATAAACTTCAAACTATTGCAGATATAAAAAATGTGCCATATGCGAAAATATTAGGATATATTATTCAAAAGAAAGTCATCAAAACAAAACAGGGTAAATCAATGGCATTTATAAAAATTGATGATGGACAAAATCAAATAGAGGCAACACTCTTTACACAAAATTATGTTAAGTATCAAAATATTCTAGATGATAAAGTGAAATTATTTGAAATAAAAGAAAATGATTTCAATGGAAAAATAACTTATATTATCGAAAAATTGTATACTATTGAGGAGGTTTCCTCATGAGATTTGATCACTGGACTAAAGAAGAAAAACAACTTTTAGAATATGATTATCAACAATTATTTGCAGATCAAGTGCTTATGATGAAAAAAATATATCGCTTCAAATCTGATCGAGTTTTATTAAATGATATTCTCAATAATATATCGAGCATTTTGTATCGTTTACTCGATGAAAATCATTTAGAATTTGTTGAAGAACTAATAGAACGCATGTTCTTGTCTGTTTTTTCTTATGATATTATCGTTTCTAAACAACAGACATTCGGATTTTATAAAATCGATCTTTATTTTTATGATAATGGTCATCAAGTAAATTATCGAAATATTACGATAAATTCACTTGATGATTTAAAAAAACTCATTGAAATGATATTATATATTGGTAGGAAATATGATCAAATAGCATTGCTAAACCAAGATGATCTAAATAATATAAATGCTCAGCAGTTAATTCTTGGATTTGATGAAGTGTTCATAAAGAACAATATAAAACAATTGCATTATGTATTTTACATGCAGTAAGGATAAATTATGACAAAAAATGATAGATCTAAAATATTATCAGCCATTTATGTTGGTTTAATCATTAACATTTTATTAACACTTATCAAACTAGGTTTTGGTATATGGGGAGATGCACAATCATTGATCTCAGATGGGATTAATTCTTTTTCTGATATATTCATGAGCTTACTTATATTTTTTGTTTTAAAAGTAGCAACTAAAAAACCTGATAAAGATCATCCATATGGACATCAAAAATTTGAAGGATTAGCTTATTTTACGATTGGTATCTTATTTTCATTTACAGCCATTTATTTGGGTTATAGAGCTGTATCTAGTATTATCGACTATGCACTATTAGATGAAGTTATTGTTAAACCAAATATTATCACACTATATGTTTCAATGCTTGCGTTGATTATAAAAATATTTTTAGCATATTTCTATTTTAAATTAAATAGGAAATATAAAAATCCAACACTAAGAGCTGAATATAAAAATCATTTTTATGATATTTTTTCTACAGGTCTAACTGTGATTGTTTTAACTTTATCACAATTCGATTTGATTATATTCGACTATATTGGTTCGCTTGTAATTAGTTTCTTCATTTTGAGGCTTGCTATCCAAATTATAATTGAAGCATCATCATTTCTTGTCGATCAAGCACCAAACCAAGATGAAATAATTGACGTTGAAATATTTATCAAAAACATTGCGGGTGTATTATCTATTGATGATTTGAGAATTAGGAAGCATATGACTGAAAGATATGTAGACGTCGAAATTGGAGTTTCTGAAAATTTATCTTTGAAAGAAGCACATGATATAGCAGAAGTTGTCCATCAAGAGGTTGAAAAAAAATATAGGGAAGTTATTCATTGTATGGTTCACGTTAATCCACATAAATAAAAAGACACGCCCATCTGGGGGTGTCTTTTTTAACAGATCTTATAGTTTTTCGAATAAGTTTAAATAGAAATATGTGAAAGAGTATACAAGTTCTCACCTATGGATGTTTCAAAAGATGATTTAAAACTAATACATGGTGAAGATGAGAAAATAACTAAAGAAAACGTGATACATGGCACATATTTCTATTTAAACTTATTCGAAAAACTATAAGATCTGTTAAAAAAGACACCCCCAGATGGGCGTGTCTTACTATTCCAAACACATTATCAACAGTAGAAGTTGAAGTTGCTTCAGAGATTTTTAAAACTTCAATTTCTATATTATTGTTTCTAATGACTTTTCTTACTTTTTTTATAACATCAGCTGATGTCTCACCAGGTCTAATCCTATAATTAATACCAACTGATGCAGAAGTCGGTAGAACATTAATAGCGTCACTTGCTGTAGATGTTGTAAATGCTTGTGTTGTTTTAAACATTGATAATAACTCTCCACCAGATATTTTTGCAATCAATTTCACAACTGGTGTAAATATCCAAAGATTTGCAAATATCATTTTGATTGCAAAGCTTTTTGAAAAAGGCGCAAGCGTATCAAATAATATCTTAACTGAAGAAGTAATTTTTAATTTAAATATATTTGTATTGTTAAGTTTTATTACTGCTTTAGAAAGGATTGTTACTGCGGTATCTTTTGGTGGAGTTGATGCATGGCCACCTTTAGAATAAGCAGTTAATTTTAGATTCATAAATCCTTTTTCAGCAATACCAACTACTGCAACTTTTTTACTTACACCTGGAAACATATTGGAGACGATTGCTCCACCCTCATCAAGTACAATATAAGGGTTAATGTTATTTTCTTTAAAATATTCAACCATTAAATGTTGTGTCTCACCATAAATTTCTTCTTCACCAGAAAATGATACGTATAAATCATTTTTAAATTTTTTACCAAGAGAAAAACTGTATTCTAAACTTTCCATGATAGCATTTAAACTACTTTTTGTATCAAGAGCTCCTCTACCATAGACATATGTCTCATCAATATCACCACCAAATGGATCGAACGTCCAGTTTCCTTCAACTGAAACGACATCAAAATGGGCCATTAGGACTGTAGGTTCTTCGTCGCTTTCACCTTTAATATGAAATAAAACTCCAGTTCCAATTTCTTTATAAGTAGCATGTTCATTAATTAGAGGATATCTATTTTTTAAATGTTCTTTAAAACTCTTGAAAGCTTTTTGATCTACCATTTTAGAGTCAAGATATGAGATTGTTGGGATTTTAATTTTTTGAGATAATGATTCTAAGACTCTAAGCTCATCAATATCATATTTCTTTCTCATTTCCGGATATAAGATGGGTTTAAAGTTTAAAGTTCTTGTTATAATGACCAATATGATTAGTGTAAAAATTCCAACCAAACCATATATAACATAATCCATTATTTAATCATCCCCTTTTTATATAATACTCTAGCTACAACTAAAGATATTACAACACCAACAGGAACCATAATACCAACTAACCCACCACTACCAGGTACAGTTAAGAAGAAGATGAGCATAAACAATATAGGAACGATAGCAACTTTAAATCTCTTAGTGATATAAACGATACCAATTGCACCAAATAGAGCTGGAATGACGTTGTTAAATGCAGGTTTTAATATATCAGATTCCAGTATAGGTGCTAGTGGAATGATTAAGATGATTCCTAAAATAATTATGATTGTAGTCGCAATTGAACTAGAAGCAACTGCTATGGTAGCCAATACATCGCCTTCATCAGTTCCTTTTTCAATATTTAAGGCATCTTGTGCGTTTAAAGCTGCAGGTACTTTTAAGGAAGTAAGATTTCCTGTCACAAAGGCTAGATAACTACTACCTGAACCAAGCATAGGTGTGAAAGTAAATACTTCAATTGTAGTGACTGGCCAAAAGATAACGGCAGTTGCAATAAATCCAGGTAAGAAATTTTTAAAAGTTGGCCAAACCCCAGTAAATATACTGATTAATAAAGGTAATGAAATGAATAATCCTAATGCCCCAAGCATCCAAATTCTACCCTCAAAATGGATTTGATCTTGATAAGTTCTTTTCATATTATCTTACCCCCAATAAAGCATAAACTAAGGCAAGACCCATCGATGCAATCATCGATAAAGGTAGTGCATAATTTTTTAGCCAATCTTGTTTGAATTTCTTCATTAAGATACCGAAAATAATAATAAATAATGCACTTGTTATTAAAACAAGAATTGCAAGTATAGATATATATGTTTCACCGCTAACTTCATCAGTAACAGGTGCTACAACATAGCCTACAAATGCTGAAATCATACCTAGAAATAAGGCATCCATCATTATGTTTTTCCAAGTTTCATCTTTTTCTTTGATTTGATCAAATCGCGAACTGATTTTCTTTAAAAATAGTGGAACGATTAATAGTGGTGGAATACACCCTAAAGTCATAACCCATAATGCAGTAACAATCATATCAGGTGTGATAGCAGTACTACCAATATCAAGTCCAAATACACCTTTGATTACATTTGTAGCTGCTGGTAGTTCATAAGTTAAGGCACCTAGTGTGCCTAATCTAAGACCAGCAACCATGGGTCCAAATATTTTTGTTAAAATAACTAATCCAAAAAGAATTGCCATTGATGGAGCAATTGAAAAAATCATAGAAGAAGTAATAGTTTTCCTAATTTGCTCTTTTGTAAAATTTAATTCAATAGCTCTTTTTCTAGCTTTTAATAAGAATACTGTACTTTGTGCAAGCACATATAAAAAGATAATGCCAACGATGAGATAAATCCACCAAACGTTCAAAAAATCCACTTATCATCCCTCATTTTCTTTAGTGTGTAATTTAGTTTATTATACATCATTTTTTTATAAACTAAAACTACTTGTAAAAAAATAGAAATATATATAAAAAAAAGAGTATCCACTGGACACTCTTTAAAATTTATTTTTTAATTACTCGTATTTTTTTTAACTGTGCAAATCTTGGAAGTCCATCAACCAATTTAGCTTTTGATTCACCTTGAATTAATGGTAATGCATAATCGATAAATTCTTGAGTCAAGCCTCTGCCTCTAGGTTTGATCCATTCAAGTGGAACTTTTTGTTCCTCATTAGCAGCTTTTTTAAGTGGAATCAATCTATATTTAATCTTGTATGGATTTGAAGATACTCTTTCAAAACCAACCATCTTATCAGTAGTTCCCTTTACAGCAGCCTTAACAGCTTTTTGACCAGCTTTGAATGCTTCTTCAACGTCTACTTTAGATGCAAGATGAGCAGCTGAGCGTTGCAATAAGCTAAATTCAATAGCTCTAACTTTTACGTTAATTCTATTTGAAACTTCATTAGCTAATACTTGTGCAGTCCCGCCTAATTGTGCATGTCCAAATGCATCTGTTTTTAATTCTTGCAGTGTTTCAGCAATATATTGGCCTTTATCGTTTTTGATGCCTTCTGAAACTGCAACTAACACTTTACCTTTTTCTTTTAATATAGATCTTACTTCTACAAAAAATTCTTCGATATCAAATGCAACTTCTGGTAAATAAATTAAATCAGGACCTTGTCCTTTGTAAGCAGCAAGAGCTGAAGCAGCCGTTAACCAACCAGCATTTCTACCCATTACTTCAACTATTGTAATTTGTGGAATATCATAAACAGTTGCATCGTGATATAATTCCATAAATGAAGTTGCAACGTATTTAGCTGCACTTGCATAACCTGGAGAATGATCTGTAACATTTAAGTCATTATCAATTGTCTTTGGGACACCCATAACATTACAATCATAACCTGATTTTTTAAAGAATTTAGAAATTTTATTACATGTATCCATTGAATCATTTCCACCATTGTAGAAGAAATAACGAATATTATATTTTTTAAAGACTTCTAATAATCTTCTATAGTCTGTGTCATCTTTTTTAGGATCAGCTAATTTATAGCGAACACTACCTATTGCAGATGATGGTGTATTTTTTAAACGTAATAATTCTTCTTTATCTTCTTGTTTCATGTCATAGAAATCTTCATTTAATATACCTTTGACGCCATGAACAGCACCATATACTTCAGTGATATTTTCTTGTTTTAAAGCTTCTAAGAAAACACCAGCTGCACTTGAATTAATTACACTTGTAGGACCGCCTGATTGGCCAAGAAGTGCAGCACCTTTTAAATCTTTCATATTTTCATCACCATTTCTTTATATATTTTTGTTTTTAACATATATATTTTAACATAGATGATATCTAAAATGAAAAAAAATCGTTTTCATAATTTAACAAAAACTAAGTATCTCCCGTTTAAAAGATATAACATATATGTTATAATAAATAGTGGTTATGAATTTTCACTAAAGGAGAAGCAAATTATGAAAATAGCAGTTTTAACTTCTGGCGGTGATGCACCAGGCATGAATGCCGGTGTGAGAGCTGTAGTAAGATCTGGAAATCTGTATGGACACGAAGTTTATGGCATCAAAGATGGTTATATGGGCCTTGTTGAAGATAATATGATATTATTAACACACCAAAGCGTATCTGGTATGCTCACTAAAGGGGGCACTTTTTTAGGGACATCTAGATTACCTGAATTTAAAGAGCTTAGTGTAAGAAAAAATGCGGTTAAAAATTTAAAAGATAGAGGTATCGATGCTTTAATTGTTATCGGTGGTGATGGTACATATCGTGGTGGTATGGAACTTGCTAAAATGGGACTAAAAATTATTGGAGTTCCTGGCACTATTGATAATGATATACCTGGCACCGATTTTACTATAGGATTTAATACAGCAGTCGAAACGATTGTTGATGCGATTGATAAATTAAGAGATACATCATCTTCACATCAAAGAGTAAGTATTATTGAAGTTATGGGAAGAAGTAGTGGTGATTTAGCAGTTTATGCAGGCATATGCGGCGGCGCTGAGTTTATTATTACTCCTGAAAATCCTATGAATAAAGAAGATATGATAGATAAAATTAAAAAATATAAAAATGAAGGCAGAAGACATGCTATTGTTGTGATTACTGAAAAAATATTAGATGTTCATCAATTAGCAGAAGAGATTACTGAAAAATCAGGATTTAGTTCAAGAGCAACTGTCTTAGGATATATTCAAAGAGGTGGAGCACCAAGTCCAGATGATCGTATTTTAGCTTCACGCATGGGTACTTATGCTGTAGAACTACTAAATGATGATATTTATGGTGTTTGTGTGGGTATTAGGGATTCAAGAATGGTACATTTGCCATTCGCAAATATTATTGGTCAAAAACGACCAAAAAACGAACTTTATTCACTTGTGAAAAAAGTTTCTTAAAAAGGTTTTTATAAAATTAAAATATAAAATAGATATAGAAAGGATTTTACGATGACAAAATATGTATATTTGTTTAAAGAAGGCGATCAATCAATGAAAAACCTTCTTGGTGGTAAAGGTGCTAACTTAGCAGAAATGACTAAGATTGGACTTCCTGTACCTCAAGGCTTCACTGTAACAACTGAAGCATGTAATGATTACTATGATCGTGGCAAGAAAATTGCGCCAGAAATCATAGCTCAAATCGAAAAAGCACTTGCTGAAACTGAAAAAGAAGCAGGTAAGAAATTTGGAGATGCTAAAGACCCATTCTTAGTGTCAGTACGTTCTGGTGCTAGAGCATCAATGCCAGGGATGATGGATACAATTTTAAACTTAGGTTTAAATGATATATCTGTTGAAGGATTAGCGAAATTGACTAATAATCCTCGTTTTGCATATGACTCTTACAGACGTTTCATTCAAATGTTTTCTGATGTAGTAATGGAAATAGATAAAGAAAACTATGAACATTTACTTGAAAAAATGAAAGAAGAAAAAGGTGTTGAATTAGATACTGATTTAAATGATGAAGATTTAATTAAATTAGTTGGTCAATTCAAAGCTAGATATTTAGAATTGAAGGGTGAACCATTCCCTCAAAATCCAAAAGATCAACTAATTGGAGCAATTACTGCTGTATTTAGATCATGGGATAATCCAAGAGCTCATACTTACAGAAGAATGAACCACATTCCTTACGAATGGGGAACAGCTGTAAATGTACAAGGCATGGTATTTGGTAATATGGGTGAAGATTCTGGTACAGGTGTTGCATTCACAAGAGATCCATCTAATGGAAATAATGAATTATATGGTGAATACCTATTTAATGCACAAGGTGAAGACGTTGTTGCTGGTATCCGTACTCCAAAACCTATTAGTGAATTAAAAGATGATAATCCTAGATTATATGATGAGTTTGTAGCTATATCAAATAAATTAGAAGCTCATTATCGCGATATGCAAGATATGGAATTTACTATTGAACGCGGCAAATTATATATGCTTCAAACAAGAAATGGTAAGAGAACTGCACAAGCTGCATTAAAAATTGCTATTGATCTTGTAAAAGAAGGCGTATTAACAGAAAAAGAAGCTATTTTAAAAGTTGAACCAGGACAACTAGATTCTTTATTACATCCACAATTCAATCCCGCTTCATTAGGTAGTGCTAAATTGATTGCTACAGGATTAAATGCATCACCAGGTGCTGC
The DNA here is from genome assembly GCA_927441705.1 of uncultured Acholeplasmataceae bacterium. Taxonomy (GTDB): domain Bacteria; phylum Bacillota_I; class Bacilli_A; order Acholeplasmatales; family Acholeplasmataceae; genus Mariniplasma. Next base: position 41,239 of record CAKMKH010000031.1, read on the forward strand.
TACAGGCCGCGTTGTATTCAACGCAGAACGTGCAAAAGAAATGAAAGAAAAAGATGGTCTTCCAGTAATTTTAGTAAGACAAGAAACATCACCTGAAGATATTGAAGGTATGATCGTTTCATCTGGTATTCTAACATCACGTGGTGGTATGACATCACATGCTGCAGTAGTTGCTCGTGGTATGGGTAGATGTTGTGTTGCTGGTGCTGGATCAATTCGTGTATCAGAAGCTAAAAAACAATTTGAAGTGAACGGTGAAGTTTACAACGAAGGCGACTGGATTTCATTAGATGGTACTACAGGTAAGATTTATGGTGAAAAAGTTGAAACTATGGATGCTACAGTGTCAGGTGATTTCGAAACACTTATGACATGGGCTGATAAATATGCTGCATTAAAAGTTCGTACAAATGCTGATAATCCTAGAGATGCTAAAGTTGCATATGAATATGGTGCTCAAGGTATTGGTTTATGTAGAACTGAACATATGTTCTTTGAAGGCGACAGAATTTCTGCAGTTAGAGAAATGATCGTTGCTAAAAATCTTGAAGAACGCAAGAAGGCTTTGGCTAAACTATTACCAATGCAAAAAGAAGACTTTATTGGCTTATACAAAGAAATGAAAGGCTTCCCAGTAACAGTTCGTTACTTAGATCCACCACTACATGAATTCTTACCAACTGAAGTTAATGATATTAAAGCATTAGCGAAAGAAATGGGAATTTCTGAAAAAGAATTAACTGATACAATTAATGAGTTACACGAAACTAACCCTATGTTAGGTCATCGTGGTGTTCGTTTAAGTGTCACATATCCTGAAATTGCTGAAATGCAAACTCGCGCTGTGATTGAAGCAGCAATCGAAGTGAATCGTCAAGGTATGAATGTTGTTCCAGAAATAATGATTCCACTTGTTGGTGAAGTTAAAGAGTTAAAATACATTAAAGATGTTGTTGTTAAAACAGCTGATGAAATTATTAAAAACTCAAATGTTAAACTAAAATATTCTGTAGGAACTATGATTGAAATTCCTAGAGCTGCATTATTAGCTGATGAAATTGCTAAAGAAGCTGAGTTCTTCAGTTTTGGTACAAACGACTTAACTCAAATGACATTTGGATTTAGCCGTGATGATGCAGGTAAATTCTTAAGCGATTACTATGATAAGAAAATTTTCGTTAATGATCCATTTGCTCACGTAGACCAAAAAGGTGTAGGTAAACTTATGGATATGGCAGTTACCTTAGGTAGACAAACAAGACCTGATATTAAGTTAGGTATTTGTGGTGAACACGGTGGAGATCCACTCTCTGTAGAGTTCTGTCATAATATTGGACTTTCTTATGTTTCATGTTCTCCATTTAGAGTACCAATCGCAAGATTAGCTGCTGCTCATGCTAACATTAAAAACCCAAGATAATATATAAGATTTAAAGAGTTATAGCTATATAAAGTTATAACTCTTTTTTTTACGAAAAAAGGTCGCTTTTTTTGTAAAGATAAAGTAAAATAGTAATGGTTGAATTTATAGGAGGATAGCATATGATATTTGCAACAATAAATTATGGGGATAGTTTAATGTTTGTTTTCGGTGGATTGGCACTATTTATCTTTGGGATAAACATGATGAGTGATAGTTTGAAATCGGCTGCAGGAAATAAACTTAAAGCAATTATAGAAAAAACGACTAACACACCTTTAAAAGGTATATTAGTTGGTATCTTTTTAACAATTCTAATTCAGTCTTCATCAGGGACAACTGCACTAATGATTGGTTTATTAAGAGCAGGACTTATGACACTTCCACAAAGTGTTGGTATCATTATGGGTGCGAATATAGGGACGACTGTAACAGCCTTTATCATTGGTTTACCTATAGCAGATTACGGTCTTTTTATTTTGTTCGTAGGGTTCTTAATGAGTTTTATGAAAAATCGAAAAGTTCATCATTTTGGTGGAGTTCTTATTGGTTTAGGGATGTTATTTGTAGGCCTTAACACAATGAGTGATGGATTAAAACCTTTGGCTCAAACGCAACAAGCAGAAAATATGTTTAATATATTTGCGAACAACTGGTTTTTAGGAACTTTATTTGGGACTGTGTTTACAGGAGTTGTGCAATCATCTTCAGCAGCCATTGGTATTTTAGAAAGACTTTATGCACTTAATGCTGAAGGTATTACATCAGTATCTTTAAATGGCGCAATACCTATTTTACTAGGGGCAAACATAGGAACAACCATTACAGCGTTTTTAGCATCTATAGGTGGAAATATAGAATCCAAGAGAGCATCTTTCATTCATATTTTATTTAATGTAATCTCAGCTGTAGTATTTTTAATAATTCTTATTCCTTATACAAGACTTATAGCATGGTTTGAAGCATCATTTTTAAAACAATATTCGATGTTAACTATTGCATTTGCACATTTATTTCAAAATGCGATTATGACGGTTACTCTATATTTCTTTATCAATAAAATGATATGGTTAAGTAGAAAAGTAGTTAAGGACCAATCTATTCAAGTGATTCCAGATGATATGTTTGATGAAAAACTTATCCATGAATCACCAATATTGGCTTTAGAGTTTGTTCAAAAAGGTATATTGTATATGGGGTCTATTGTAAAAGATTATTTAGTACTTGCAAAAGATTATAGTTTAAAAGAAAAAACTGAATCTGTAAATGAAGCATTTACTTTTGAGATGATGCTTGATACATATGACCAAAAGTTACATGACTACCTAATTAAAATCTCGCAAGCTGGTTTAGATCCTAATAACTCTAAAAAGCTTTCTAGAGACTTAGATACGATTAAAGATTTTGAGAGAATTGGAGATCACTTAACCAATATCATCCAATTCTTCATTGAAAGATATAAAGAATCTCAACTTCTATCAGAAGAAGGTAGAAGAGAATTAAATGAATTATATACTGTATTAATTTCTATGCTTGATGATGTATTAACTAGTTTTCAAAATGGTGATGTTGAAGTTGCTAAACGTGTTGTAAAAAATGAAGATTTAGTTGATGAGTTGGAAGAGTTATTTAGATATCGTTATATAGAAAGACTAAAAAATGGTGAGATTACATTTGTGGTTGCTGAAAATTATGCAGATATCTTGTCTAATCTAGAAAGAATTGGCGACCATTTAATGAATATTGCGAGTGCAGTTATAGAACCTTTATACGTACCACAAAGCTTAATTGTTCCAAAGCCTCACGAAATCGATAAAGATATTTAATAAGAAAGTGTGATTCAATGTTTGATTTAAAAGCACCTTTTGTTCCAAAGGGTGATCAGATAAACGCGATTGAAACTTTAAAAAATAATATAGAATCAGGTATTAAAGAACAAATCTTACTAGGTGCTACTGGTACTGGTAAGACTTTTACGATGGCAAACATTATTCAAAAACTACAAAAAAAGACTTTGATACTTGCACCTAATAAGACCTTAGCAGGGCAACTTTATGGTGAGTTAAAAGCTTTTTTTCCAAGTAATAGAGTAGAATACTTTATTTCTTATTATGATTATTATCAACCAGAGGCTTATGTTATTTCTACAGATACTTATATTGAAAAAGATTCGTCAATCAACGATGAAATTGATGAAATGAGACATAGCGCAACAGCATCTCTATTGAATCATGATGATGTTATTGTGGTTGCATCTGTTTCATGTATCTATGGTATTGGAGATCCTGAAACTTATAAAAATTCAATGATTTTTATGAGAACTGGAGAATCATTTGGAAGAGATAAACTTATTAATAAACTCGTTGAGTTAACTTATCAAAGAAATGATATAGATTTTCATAGAGGAACTTTTAGGGTTAGAGGCGATTCAGTGGAGATTATTCCTGTTTATGAACGCGCTCAAGGTATTAGAGTATCTTTTTTTGGAGATGAGATAGAGGATATAAAGCGTTTTGATGTCTTAACAGGACAAGCATTAGAAAATCTTGAATACACTTCTATTTTTCCTGCAACACACTTTATGACAGATAAAGATCGTGTAAGTGAATCGATTAGACGTATTAAAAACGAAATGCAAGAACAAATTTCATATTTCAAAGATAACAATCTATTGTTAGAAGCACAAAGAATTGAGCAAAGAACAAGATATGACATGGAAATGTTAGAAGAAATTGGTATATGTAGTGGTGTCGAAAACTATTCAAGACATCTATCGTTAAGAGAAGCTGGGGAAACACCGGCAACACTTATAGATTTCTTTGGAGATGACTTTTTAATGATTATTGATGAGTCACATGTTACTATGCCTCAGGTTAGAGGAATGTATGCTGGAGATAGATCAAGAAAAGAAACACTTGTAAATTTCGGATTTAGATTACCATCTGCACTTGATAATAGACCACTTAAATTCGAAGAATTTGAACAAAAAATAAAAAACGTTATATACTTAAGTGCAACACCAGGGAATTATGAACTAGAAAAAGGCATTCCAATCATCGAACAAATTATTAGACCTACTTTCTTACTCGATCCAGATGTTGAGGTTAGACCATCAACTGGACAAATAGATGACTTATACTTTGAGATTAAAAAACGTATCGAAAACAACGAACGTATATTAGTAACAACTTTAACCATTAGAATGAGTGAAGATTTAACTGGATATTTTAAAAAGCTCGGTGTAAAAGTTGCCTATCTACATAGTGAAATTAAATCACTTGATCGTATTAAAATTTTAAGAGAATTAAGAATGGGTAAATACGATGTTTTAATTGGTATAAACCTCTTAAGAGAAGGACTAGATTTACCAGAAGTTTCGTTAGTTGCAATACTTGACGCAAACAAACAGGGATTCTTAAGAAGCGAAAGAAGTTTAGTACAAACGATTGGTAGAGCTGCTAGAAACTTAAATGGGCATGTGATCATGTATGCAGATACTATTTCACCAGCGATGCAATACGCGATTGATGAGACCAATAGAAGACGTAAAATTCAATTGACATTCAACGAAAAATATGGCGTTGAGCCAGTTAGTATACGAAAAGACATCAGAGATAATATTTCTATGAAAGAAGATGTAATTGAAGAAGAAAAAGACTACACTAAACTAACAAAGAAAGATAAAGATAAAACACTTAAAGCACTTGAAAAAGAAATGCAAGAAGCTGCGAAAAATCTTGACTTTGAAAAAGCAGCTGAATTAAGAGATCTTATTTTTGAATTGAAGGCAGCTGATTAATATGAAAAAAGATATGACAGTTTTAAAAGCGATGATTGATGCTGATTATAAAAGACATGTAAAAAAATTCAATAATCTTAAACCAGGGAAAAAATGTGTATTATTAGGTGATTCTATGATGGCATATTTTCCGATTAAAACATATGAACTAGATGAAGAAATGTACAATTTAGGTATTCCAGGTGATACAACGACAGGCGTACTCAATAGAATCAATCAAGTCATTAGACTAAATCCAAAATTAATTATTTTAAACATTGGCTTAAATGATTTTGTGTTAACAAACCTTTCTCATCAAGAATCACTAGATAACATTTTAGAAATAAGACATCAATTATTAGAAAGCTGTCCTCATACTTTAGTATTCATAACATCATTAACACCGATTAATCAAAAAGATTTCCAAGATCAAGTCTATCTACTAAATAGAGATCCACAAGACGCGATAAAACTTAATCAAATGTTAAACAAGAGGATTGATGAAAAACATTTTATAAATCTATATGATGACTTAATAGATGATGAAGGTAAATTGAAACTTGAATACACAAGAGATGGTATCCACCTTAATCAAAAAGGGTATCAGATATACTATGATACAATCATGGATTTAATGGATCATATAAATGAAAATGCACACATGTAATTGTGCATTTTTTTACATACATATATAAGGAAATAAAATCATATTTATGTTAAGATATTCATGGAGTTGATATTATGAACGCAAAAAGCCATTATGAAAAAGGCTTGTCACATTACATATTGAATACACCTAAAAAAAATATCGAATTAGCTATAAATCATTTCGAACAAGCAGCTGAACAAGGATATTCAGATGCATACTACTTTTTAGGCAGATTTTATGGATTGGGTGATGGTGTATCACTAGACTTTCATCAAGCAATCGATCATTATCAAAAAGGTATAGCACTTGGTTCTCATAAATGTGGGTATGCATTAGGCATGCTTTACTATACAGGAACAGGCGTTGAAAAAGACGAGGATTTAGCCAAAGACTATTTCAAACAAAATTATAGTATATTACTAATGGAAGCTGAAAATAAAGATCCAGTAAGTATACATATATTAGGAACTTACTACTATTACGGATTTAGTGTGCAACGCTATATCTTTAAAGCTATAGAGTGGTTCTTAAAATCAAGTGAATTAGGTTATAGTGATTCACAATACATTTTAGGTATGATTTATGAAACTCTTGGCGAAGATAAAAATCAAGTTGAAACAGCAATTAAATATTATAAAATGGCTGCTTCGCAAGATCATCCATATGCACAATATGCGTTAGGAATCATAGCATTAGAAGCTAATGATTATCATAAGGCTGAGAAATATTTAGAAAGTGCTGCATTTCAACATTATGCATTAGCAGCATATACACTCGCAAAAATTTATCATGAAAGAGATGCTAAGCATCCACAAAAAGCTTTTGAGTGGTTTCTAATAGCAGCTAAACAAGATCATACTGAGGCTTGTTATTACGTAGGCTTATACTACCAAAATGGCATGGGTGTAAAACAAGATATAAAACAAGCTGTGATTTGGTATGAAAAAGCGGCGCTAAAAAAAGATAAAGATGCTCTTTACCATTTAGCAATGATATTAATTAGACAACCAGAAAAAAATTTTGAATTGATTGCGAGATTATTAGAACAAGCAGCATCTCAAGATCATCCAAATGCACAATATAATTTAGCTGTCATGTATCAAAAAGGTGATGGTGTTAAGCAAAGTAATCAAAAAGCATTATTTTGGTATGAAAAAGCAGCTGATCAAAATTTAGCAATTGCACAATACAATTTAGGTATGATCTATTTTGAAGGTAAATTAATTGAAAAAGATGAATTAAAAGCCAAAGAATTGTGGCAAAAAGCAGCTGATCAAGGATTAGAAGCAGCAGTCAAACTTATGTATTCAATTAATAATTATGCAAAATTACAAAAAAGTGAATGGCAAGCATAAAAAAGTTTCCTAATAAAGGAAACTTTTTCTTTTCTTATTCAGCATTTAATTTAATAATTTCTTTATAAATCTCAACAGCTTTTTCCATTTGTTGAATAGAAGCAAATTCTAATCTTCCATGGAATTGATAACCACCGGTTCCTAAATTAGGACAAATTAAACCATCATATGTAAGTCTTGCACCATCTGTTCCACCTCTAATAGGTTCAATTTTAGGTTCGAGACCTTGATTTATAGTAGCTTGTTTTGCAAGCTCAACAACATACATATGATCTTTAATGATATCATACATATTAAAGTAACTATCCTTAATTTCAATCTTGACAACTTGATACTCATACTTATCATTTAAGTAATTAGCGATTTTAATAAAGTCGTCTTTTTGTTTTTTAAATAAGTTTTTATCGTGATTTCTAACTATATATTGCGTGTGCGCGTGTTCTACTTGACCTTGAATTTGTGTTAAGTGATTAAAACCCTCATAATTTTCTGTAAAGGCAGGATTTAAAAATGTTGGTAACATTTGATGGAATTCAAAAGCAACATGGGCAGCATTGATCAGTTTGTGTTTTGCTGATCCTGGATGAATGCTTATACCAGTAAAGTTAAGGTTAATAGTTGCAGCATTAAAGTTTTCATATTCAATACCACCGACTTCACTTCCATCAGCTGTATATGCAAAGTCTGCCTTAAAAAATTCGAAATCAAATCGATCCGCACCTTGTCCGATTTCTTCATCAGGCGTAAAGCATATGTATATATCACCATGTTTTACATCTTTATGAGTTGTATAATATGCAGCAAGTTCCATAATCTCAGCTACACCACATTTGTCATCAGCACCTAATAATGTGTGACCATCAGTAACAATAATATCTTCCCCAATGACTTTTTTTAAAGCTGGATATTGATTTGGATGCATTGAAAGTTCATCATTAAGTCTAACAATTGACCCATCATAGTTCTTAATGATTCGCGGATTAACATTTTTACCTGGTGCATCAGGAGAAGTATCAACATGTGCTATAAAGCCTAATGCTTTCTTACCTTCCACATTTTTTTCAATTTTAGTATACACATAACCATCTTTATCTAAGAATGCATCTAGACCCATTGCTTTTAACTCTTCAACTAATAATCTACTTAAATCTTTTTGTTTTTCAGTAGAAGGGAAAGTTTTAGACTCATGATCTGATTGTGTATCTATTTTTACATAACGCAAAAATCTATCAATAAGAGTATTCATTTATATATCATCCTTTCTGTATGTGTCTATTATAACGCAAAAAATTGAAAAAATTAAGTCAGATATTAATAATATTAAGCACAAAATTAATTTTCTTTAACTTTTTTTAAAAAAAGACTTGACAATTGATAAAATGTTTAATATAATCAAAGTGTAAATTAAAAATATTAAGTAAGGCGGCGGTAAATTGCAAAGAAATGAAGTTCTAAATAAACTTTCAAAAAATGAGATCAATTATAAAGAAGCATACAATATGTTATATCCAAGAATTAAAACAAAAAAAGTAAGAAAAGCTCACTTTGTAAAATTAAAAATCAATATTCCCGATGGCGGAGTTGCAAATGTGATGATAAGATTTTTATTCCTGATCCCTATTCCTATATGGCTAGTTACAATCATTGTTAGAAGAAGATTGAACCAGTATGTTAGTGATGATATTCCAATATCATTTAGAGATTTAATTCATTTAGTATCAATTAAAGGATCACACATTAAAGTAATGACAAGTGATCATACTAATATTTTAATTAAAACAATATAAAGGAGAAATAAAATGATGAATCAAAGAAACAAAGTAAATCCAGTTATCTCAGTTTGCCCAGTATGTAAACATGATTTAAAGGTAACTAAACTGTCATGTGATCACTGTGACACAGTGATAGAAGGAAATTTCACATTATCAAAATTTAACTATCTAGAAACAGAAAAGCTATATTTCATTGAAGTATTTGTAAAAAATAGAGGAAATATTAAAACAATCGAAAAAGAACTCAACATCAGTTATCCTACTGTTAAGAAAATGCTTGATGAAGTTATTGTTGGACTAGGCTACTCTTTAGATCCTGAATTAGATAATGAGGAAGAAGAGAAAGAAAAGCAAGAACAAAAAGCTTCAAAAGCAAGTATATTAGAAAAAATCGCTAATAAAGAAATATCTGTACTTGAAGCTGTGGAGTTGCTTAAAAAAGGAAAGTAAGGTGAATTCATATGCGTCGTTTATTTGAAAACATGGATGATGACAATCAAAGAAAAAAACATAATTATAAAAAACATGATACAATATCAGATTCGAAATATACTATTGAAGATATACACTACATGATGCAATATCATTTGCATATCTAAAAAAAAACTAAAAAAATAATAAGAGGTGACTAAAATGTCTAAAGATCAATTAAAAGAAGAAAGAATGAAAATATTAGAATTATTGTCAAAAGGAGTCGTTTCAACTGATGAAGCAGAAAAATTACTCATGGCAATGAGCGGTGCAGAAGAAAATTTTGCAAAAGAAGTAGTTACTCAAAAGAAAGCACCATTTAAAATGTTAAAAATATTAGTGGATTCTAATGATGGAGACAAAGTTAGAATGCAAATCCCAGTTGAATTTTCTAAGTTATTAAAAACTGCGAAATTTAAATCATCAATTGGAAATACTGATATAGATATTGATGCGATTGTAGAAATGATCAGCCAAGGTATTGATGGAGAACTAGTTAATATTGAGTCAAGCGATGGCGATATCGTTAAGATTGTTGTTGAATAATTGAAAAAAAATATCATTCCACGCTGTTTTCCTTAAAACAGCGTGGAAAATATTATATAATAGTATTACAGCCAACAAAGAAGGAGCACATTATGTTATTCGGGAAACACTTTAGAAAATATTATTTAAAATATGCCCTATTTTTTTTGATAGGGGTTTTTGTATTGATTGTCGTAGATTGGTTTCAATTAGAGATTCCTAAAATTATAGGGGATATCATTGATACTTTATATCAAACACAAGTTGATGAAACGATGATCTTAGAAGGTATAAAACGTATTGCTGTATTGGCTGCCATTATTGCTTTTGGTAGATTTTTATGGCGTTATACAATTTTTGGAGCTTCAAGAAGAATAGAATATCAACTTCAAAATGTCATGTTCAGACATTCCACTAATTTATCTCAAAGCTTTTATGCCAATGAAAAAGTCGGTGGATTAATGACATATTTCATTAATGATTTACAAGCTATTCGTATGGCGTTTGGACCAGGGTTATTAATGTTGGTTGATGGTTTATTTTTAGGTGGATTTGCAGTTTATAGAATGGCAAACCTAAATGGACGACTAACAATTATTGCAGCTATTCCAATGCTTATGTTGACTGCTTTGATGGTATTTATTAGAAAGAGTATGAGTGCTAAGTTCAAACTACGTCAGAAAGCATTCGAAAACTTAAGCGATTTTACCCAAGAAAACTTTTCTGGGATTACCGTAGTAAAAGCTTTTGTTAGAGAAATGAAAGAGTATATGCTTTTCAGACAACGAAATGATGAATTATATGCAAAACATATGGGATTCGTTAAATACATGGTTTTCGTTAATATATTTATTTCAATCGCTTTAAATGTTGTTATTTTAACGATTATCGTTTATGGTAGTACTTTAGTTATATATAGGGAACAAACTGGTTTAACAGCTGGTGAACTCACTGAATATATCAGTTACTTCTTCACCTTAATATGGCCAACTATGGCACTTTCTAGATTTATTCAAATACAGTCACAAGCTAAAGCTAGTGCTGAAAGAATCGATGTATTTTTAAATCATGAGATTGAAATTAAAGATAGTAAAGATTTAGATGATGTTAAAGACTTAAAAGGTAGTATTCAAGTTAAGAATCTTACATTCCAATATCCTGATGGCGATTCACCTGTCTTAAAAGATGTTTCATTTGAGATTAATCAAGGTGAGATGGTTGGGATTCTAGGACGTACAGGTTCTGGTAAGAGTTCATTAGTAGATCTATTCTTAAGAATTTATAATTTAAATGAAAATCAAGTCTTTTTAGATGGTCATGACATTATGAAATTACCAATACATACCGTTAGAGATACTATTGGATATGTTCCTCAAGATAATTTCCTATTTTCTGAAACTATCTATTCAAACATTGGATTCGCATATAATGATGTTGATACAACTAAAATTGAAGAAGCTGCAAGACTATCAGATGTTTATGATAATATTATGGAGTTTAAAGAAAAATTCTCAACAATTTTAGGCGAACGCGGAGTTACTGTATCAGGCGGACAAAAACAAAGAATAAGCATCGCTCGAGCTTTAGCTAAAAACCCTGAAATATTAATTCTTGATGATTCAGTGTCAGCTGTGGATACAAAAACTGAAGAAGCTATTATTAGTAATCTTCATCGTGTAAGAGAAGGAAGAACAACAATCTTTATTGCTCACCGTATATCAACTGTTAAACGTATGGATAAAATTATTCTATTAGATGATGGTAAGGTAGTTGCTGTTGGATCGCATAAGCAACTTCTAAAAACATGCGTCTTATATCAAGATATGGTTAGAAGACAACAACTCGAGAATCTAGTTCAGGGAGGTGACATCGATGAAAGACTTTAAAGACAACACCCGTGAACGAAGTGATAAAGAAGTTTTAAGAAGATTAATTAGATATATGATTCCATATAAAGTGCAATTCATATGGATTACAATCATGATGTTTATTGGGATTGGACTGCAGTTATTACCTCCGTTTTTGATTGGTTTTACTGTTGATACAGTAGCAAGTGACATTTTAACTCAAGATGAAAAATTGTATCGCATTATCATCATGGGAGCATCATTCATAGTTGCTTTAGTTGTTGGTAATTTAGTCAACTATTACCAATCGATTATGCTTCAAAAAGTTGGACAACAAACTGTTGTAACACTTAGAAATGATGTATTCACACATATAGAAAATCTATCAATCGGACAAATTAATGAAGTTCCTGTTGGTAAATTAGTCACAAGAGTTTCTAATGATACGAATACCATCAGTGAAATGTATACAAGTGTTGCAGTTAATTTAATTAAGAATATTATTTATATATTTGCAATACTAATTATTCTATTTACGATTAGTTGGAAAATCACATTATATGTGATGATTATTCTTCCATTTGTAGTTATTGCCTCGATATTATTTAGAAAGTTTTCAAGAGCATCATATAGAAAAGTACGTGCCAATGTATCTGAAGTTAATGCATTTCTATCAGAAAATTTATCAGGTATGAAAATAACTCAAATATTCAACCAAGAAGAAAAGAAAAAACGTGAGTTTTTCCGAAAAACAACTAATTTGAAAAAAAGTTATTTAAGAGAAATTTTAGTATTTGGTATTTATAGACCATCTATTTACTTAGCCTCTATGATCGGAACAATATTAGTCCTCTACATTGGTTATCAAGAAGTTATGGCAGGAATCATAACAGCTGGTATTTTATTTAGTTATTATACTTATGTTGGTGATTTCTTCCAACCTATACAACAATTAGCAGAAGAATTTAATATTTTGCAAAATGCTTTTGCAAGTGCTGAAAAGATCTTTGATGTGCTTGATACAAAGCCGTTAATCAATGATGAAGAAGATGCGATTGAACTTGAATCATTTAGTGGTCGTATTGAGTTTAAAGATGTATGGTTTAAGTATATTGAAGATGAGTGGGTATTAAAAGGTATTAGTTTTAAAGTCAATCCTGGTGATACCGTAGCTTTTGTTGGAGCAACGGGTTCAGGAAAAACAACCATATTGAGTTTAATTGTCCGTAATTATGATATTCAAAAAGGACAAATCTTAATTGATGGTATCGATATAAGAAGAATTAAACGTTCAAGTTTAAGAAAACATATTGGACAAATGTTACAAGATGTGTTCCTATTTAGTGGAACAATTATGGATAACATCACTTTAAAAGATGATGAAATCACTAAAGAAGAAGTAGTGGCAGCAAGTGAATATGTTGGCGCGAACACATTTATTGATAAAATTCCTGATAATTATGATCATGTTGTGTTAGAAAGAGGAAATAACTTTTCTAGTGGACAAAGACAACTTATATCTTTTGCTAGAGCGTTAGTTTATAACCCTAGTTTAATGATTTTGGATGAAGCGACAGCAAATATTGATAGTGAAACTGAAGAATTAATTCAAGAATCACTAGAAAAAATGATGAGTATATCTACAATGCTTATTGTTGCGCACCGCTTGTCTACTATCCAACATAGTGACAAAATTATTGTTATGCAAAAAGGTGAGATAAAAGAAGAAGGTAGTCATCAAGAATTATTAAAACTAAAAGGTTTATATTACAATTTATATCGACTGCAATATGATGAAGAAATACAAAACAATTAATTCATTTTCGAGATGTTAAATGCTATCGATCAGTTTGCAAATGATCTTAAATTTTACTTGTCTGGCATCGGTAGTCCGAGTGTTTCAGTTCATAGTTTAGTGATTGGTGGAGAAGCTTAGGCTTCTCTTTTTTTATAAATTCATAAACTTGAATAGATAAAAAAAAGTTCCAAAACGCCTTTGTAAAGACAAAAGGACAAATGGAACTTTTTTTCTTATTAAAAGTTATAAAAAAGTGTTTACAAAACATAATTTAAGTGTTAAACTATGTTTGAAAGCGCTCACTCAAATACGCTGGTTATTTATGCTTATTTTATAATTCTCAACATTTAAGAATTTTTGAATCAGCACATGTGTCAGACCTAAAACATTTTTTTGAGCTTTATATGTAGAAGTCGTAAGAACATCTAAACTCATGATTTGTGAACGTAATTTGTTTTTTATAGATGAAATGGATTCTGGAATGCTTTCAACAATTTTAGAATTGATAACAATTGTTTTAGGGTTTAGTGCTAATGATATGTTATTAACGATTAAGCTTACATATTCAATAAAATCATGATATATTTCTAAAGCATGTATTTCTTTATTTTTGTATCTTTGAATAAATGTTTCAATGGTTATTCTTTCTTGAGTTTTTTGGTAATAATCATCAAGTAGTGCTGGCTCGGATATGTATTGTTCAAGACATCCGTAATTGCCACAAATACATTTCTTTCCATTTGGAACTATAATTGTATGGCCGATTTCACCAGCATAACCATCTTCACCGCTATAGAGTTTGTGATCGATGATGATACCCATACCAACACCAATTCCAATATTTAAAGATACTAGATTTTCATCATCTGGATGAGCTAAATGTTCACCCAATGCTGATATGTTAGCCTCGTTTTCAACATATGTTTCAATTCCGGTATAATCTTCAATAATTGCTTTTAAATCAATATCTTTCCATGATGTAAATGTTGCATATTTAATCTTTTGAGTTTTTGAAACAATACCATAGATACCAACACCAATACCTATTAAACCGTATGTAGAATCTAGAGTATTTGCTTTCAACTCATCTATAGTTTCTAGCAAAACCTTTAAATAAGTAGTGAATTCAAAATCATCGACTTTCTTTCTTAACTCGAAAACGATGTTACCATATAGATTTGTAATGACACCATAAATTGAATCAGTGAGAAGTTCAATACTGATGATTCTTCCAGCATTTTTATTTAGAGCAAACACTTTAGCGCTACGACCACTTGTTTTAACTATTTTATCAGTTTCAACAACAATATCTTTATCAACCAATTCTTGGATGATCGTGGATATAGTGGCTTTATTTAGAGTTGTAAACTTTGAGAGTTCAATTCTTGATGTTTCTCTAAGTTCGATAAGCTTTTCAACGACAAGCTTAATATTCTCGATTTTTATAGATTGGGTATTAGAAGTTTTCATGGAAGACATCCTTTCTTTATTAATTAAATTATATAACAAATAAATAACTTTGACAAAAAAATGTCAAATTCAAAAAAAGGAGATTTAAAAAATGAGCTATTTTGAAAAAATTAACAAGGTAAAATATGAGGGTTCAAAATCTACAAACCCTATGTCATTTAAGTACTATAACCCTGATGAAATCATTTTAGGAAAGTCAATGAAAGAACACCTAAAATTTTCGATGGCATATTGGCATACATTCACTTTCATGGGTGTTGATCCTTTTGGCAAAGAAACAATGGAAAGACAATGGGATATTGACAATAAAGATCCAATGGAAAGAGCAAAAGTAAGAGTTAAAGTTGCTTTTGAGTTTATGGAAAAATTAGGTCTTGAATATTTTTGTTTTCATGATGCTGATATTGCTCCACAAGGTGAAACACTAAAAGAATCAAACGATAATTTGGATGTTATTGTAGACTTAATTGAAAAAGAAATGAAACGAACTGGCATTAAACTATTATGGGGTACTGCAAACTTATTTAGCCATAAACGTTTTATGCATGGTGCATCAACTTCACCAAATGCTGATGTGTTTGCATACGCAGCTGCTCAAGTTAAAAAAGCAATGGAAATAACTAAACGCTTAGATGGCGCTGGTTATACTTTCTGGGGTGGCAGAGAAGGCTATGAAACACTACTTAATACAGATATGAAACTTGAACAAGATAATTTTGCTCGATTATTACATATGGCTGTTGATTATGCTAAGGAAATTGGATTTACTGGTCAATTTTATATAGAACCTAAACCAAAAGAGCCAACAAAACATCAATATGATTTTGATAGTGCAACAGTTATTGCTTTCTTAAGAAAATACAATTTAGTAGATTACTTCAAATTAAACATTGAAACTAACCATGCTACGCTATCAGGTCACACTATGCAACATGAATTAAGAGTTGCATTTGATCAAGGCTTATTAGGTAGTGTTGATGCTAACCAAGGTGATTTACTTCTTGGTTGGGATACAGATCAATTTCCAACAAACCTATACGATACAATCTTAAGTATGTATGAAATTATTCGCGGTGGTGGCTTTACAACAGGTGGATTAAATTTTGATTCTAAACTTAGAAGAGGATCATACAAAGAAGATGATTTATTCTTAGCACATATAGCTGGAATGGATACATACGCAGCTGGGCTTAGAATTGCTGCAAAACTATGGGAAGACAAAGTTCTTGAAAAAAATCTTGAACAACGATACCAATCATATAAAGATGGTATTGGTAACGATATTGTTCATAGAAAAGTTGGATTTAAAGAACTAGAAACTTATATATTAAATAAAAAAGAAATTGATCAAAATGATTCTGGTAGACAAGAATATTTGGAAACAATTATCAATCAATATATTTTAGGTTAGAGGTCATATTATGTATATCGGTATCGATTTAGGAACATCAAGTGTCAAATTAATATTAGTTTCAGCTGAAGGCAAAGTACTTTCTTCAGTAACGAATAATTATGATCTTTTAATTCCAAAACCAATGTGGACTGAACAAAACCCAAATGATTGGTATGTGCAAACTGTAAATGGTTTAAAAGAGCTTGTTAAAGGTCATAAAGATGAAATTAAAGCTATTAGTTTCTCTGGTCAGATGCATGGTCTTGTCATATTAGATGAACATGATCAAGTATTAAGAAATGCTATTTTATGGAATGATCAAAGAACTGTAGAAGATGTTGATTATCTAAATGAAGATATTGGTATTGAAACGTTACTTGATGCGACAGGAAATATTGCCTTAACAGGATTAACCGCACCTAAATTACTATGGGTGAAAAGAAATGAACCAGAATTGTTTAAGCGTATTTCAAAAATCATGTTGCCAAAAGATTATATAGCTTATATGCTAAGTGGAGTCTTTGCAACTGATGTTTCAGATGTGTCTGGGACATTATATTATGATGTTAAAAATAAAAAATATAGTGAAAAATTATTAAATATCTTGTCAATTAATGAATCTCAATTGCCAAAGGTATTTGAAAGTTATGAAAAAATAGGCACATTAAAAGAAGAGTTTAAAAAATCATTAAATATAAAACAAGATATTGACATCATTATTGGAGCTGGAGATCAAGCTGCAGGTGCTGTCGGTATAGGTATTGTTGATGATGGATTGGCAAGTGTCTCATTAGGGACAAGTGGTGTTGTATTTGTTGCATCAGATGCTTTCAAAGAAGATCGTAAAAGTTATCTTCAATCGTATGCACATGCAAATGGTAAATATCACATGATGGGTGTTATGTTAAATGCAGCAGGATCGTTAAATTGGTGGAGCGAAAAAATCTTCCAGAATTTTAATTATTCAGATTTCTTCGAAAAACTTGAACTTACTTCAATAGAGGACTCACTCTATTTTCTCCCTTATTTATCTGGAGAGCGTTCTCCGATTAATGATCCTGATGCAACTGGTGTATTCTTTGGTCTTCGATTAGAACATCGAAAAGCACACATGGATAGAGCAGTAATTGAAGGTGTTACTTATGCACTTAAACAATCATTTGATCTTATTAAAGACTTAGGCGTTGAAATCAACCAATTAAGAATCACTGGTGGTGGAGCAAAAAGTCAAGTTTGGGCACAAATGATAGCTGATATTTTTAATGTAGAAGTATTAACAATAAAAATTGAAGAAGGTCCAGCTCTTGGTGCAGCAATTTTAGCTATGGTTGGAAACGGACTTTATAATACAGTTGAAGAAGCATGTTTAGACATCATAGAAATAAATAAGAAGTATACTCCTAATAAAGCGAATATCTCCCTATACAAAGCGAAATATTCTGATTTTTTAAAGATTTATCCAACGATTAAAAAATTATATAAAGACATATAATATGTTTACAAATCTTAGTTTAAATGTTAAACTATATATAGTAAAAAAACATGTAAACCCTTACATTACATATAAGTATTCAGTTTAACTGAATAATGAGGTGAACAAAATTGCAAAAAAACAAGATATTAGAGATGAGAGCAATCACAAAATCGTTCCCCGGGGTCAAAGCATTAGATGAAGTAGATCTTTACGTTGATGAAGGTGAAATTCATTTTATTGTTGGTGAAAATGGTGCTGGTAAATCGACACTTATGAAAGTTTTAAGTGGAATTTATCCTCATGGAAATTACTCAGGTGATATCGTATTCGATGGGAAAATTCAACATTTTCATGGAATCAAAGACTCTGTTAGCGCAGGGATTGTAATTATCAATCAAGAACTTGCATTATTTCCTGACTTGTCAGTTTATGAAAACATATTTGTCGGGCATGAGAAAACTAAATCAGATTATTTCATGGACTGGGCTCAGACCAAAAAATTAGCAACTGAATATTTAAAAATGGTTGGTTTAAAAAAAGTAGATATGTATGATCCTGTTGGATCATATGGTGTTGGCGTCCAACAATTAGTTGAAATCGCAAAAGCATTAAGCCAAAACGTAAAATTACTTATTTTAGATGAACCAACTGCAGCACTTAACGAAAATGATAGTGCTAACTTATTAAAACTTATTGTGGAATTAAAGAAAAAGGGCATTACATCTATTATGATTTCACACAAGTTAAAAGAAGTAGAAGCCATTGCAGATTCTTTAACTGTCCTAAGAGATGGAAAAGTCATTTGTAGAATGGATAAAACAGACATTAATGAACAAGAAATTATTAAGCACATGGTTGGTCGTGAAATTACAGATATTTTTCCTAAAAGACCAAAATTCGAAGGTGAAGAACTTGTATTTGAAACTGTACATTACAATGCATTTGATACTAATAAGAACCGATATGTAGTAAGTAATTCAAATATAAAAGTTAAAAAAGGTGAAGTTGTTGGTATTGCAGGTTTAATGGGAGCAGGACGAACTGAATTAGCCTTAAGCATTTTTGGGAACTCTAGAAACTATAAGAAATCAGGAAGTACTGTTGTATTTGGAAAAGTAGTGAACCTATCAACACCAACTAGAGCAATAAGAGAAGGCATCGCATATGTATCAGAAGATAGAAAACGTGATGGTTTAATTCTCGGTGAAGATATTGGACAAAACATTACAATCTCTGACCTTAAAAAAATATCAAGAGCAGGATTCTTAAATTTTCCAAAACAATCATTACAAGCTGAAAAATATGTTAAAGACCTAAATATAAAAACGCCATCAATATTTCAAAAAACTAAAAATCTTAGTGGCGGGAATCAACAAAAAGTTCAGGTTGCAAAATGGTTATTTTCAGAACCTCGAATATTAATTCTTGATGAACCAACTAGAGGTATAGATGTTGGTGCTAAATATGAAATTTATACAATTATTAATCAATTGGTTGCAAACGGAATGAGTATCATTATGATATCTTCAGAATTACCTGAAATCATGGGCATGTGTGATCGAGTTTATGTTATAGCTGAAGGTGTTCAAACCGCTGAGTTTAACATTGAAGACGCAACACCAGAAAAAATCTTAGCGAAGGCAACATTATAGAGGTGAGTAAATGAAAAAAATAAATCCAGTATATAAATACTTCTTAACAATGGGATCCATGTTAAGAACAAATATTCGTGATTATGGTATGTACATCGCATTAGGAGTCATATTTATTATCTTCTCTATAATGACTGGTGGAAACTTTTTAAAACCGAATAACTTTACGAACTTATTAAATCAAACAGCATATGTTTCTGTATTAGCAGTAGGTATGACATTAGTTATTGTTACTAGACAGATTGACTTATCTGTTGGGTATTTAGGGGCATTTCTTGGCTCTTATGTCATTGTTGCTGTAGAAGTTAATGGTCAGTCTTTAATGTTTGGAATTATATCCGCTTTACTAATCACATTGTTTGTTGGATTAGTTAAAGGTATGTTAGTTGCAAAAATTAAAATACCATCGTTCGTAGTTACATTAGCAGGTATGTTTATTTTTAAAGGCTTTTTAATGCTTAAAACAAATAATAGAACAATTCCAACGTCTAATAAGTTTTTTACAGAATTAGGTGTAGGATATCTAACAGATAATACTGTTGGAACAGTTGATCTTTTCACAGCAATTGTAGGAATCACTTTAATAGTTTTACTTGTGATGTTTGGTATATATAAGCGATCAAAAAATAAAAAACTAGGTATTCCGCTAGAAAAAATGGAGCTATTCATTACTAAAACAATTATTATGGCGGGCTTAATATTCTTTATCAGTTATACATTATCAAGATTTAGAGGAATATCATATCTATTATTAATAACTGCGATTATTGTTGTTATATATCATATATTTACAACTCAAACTGTATTAGGTAGAAGAATATACGCAGTTGGTGGTAATCCAGAAGCTGCTGAATTGTCTGGTATCAGTGTAGAGAAAATATTAATTATTGTATTTATATCGATGGGTATCTTAGCCTTATTCTCTGGTGTCATGTATGCATCAATGTTACAAAACACATCGCCTAATCATGGACCATTCTGGGAATTATATGCGATTGCTGCAGCTTACATTGGTGGAACAAGTGCTAATGGTGGTGTAGGTAAAGTAGTTAATGCATTTATAGGTTCAATTGTAATCATGTCACTTAAAAATGGTATGGCATTAGCTGCAGTCAATTCAAATATTGAACCAATTGTATTGGGATCAGTATTATTACTAGCGGTTATCTTTGATGTTTACACTAGAAACGTTAGAGGCGCTGACATGATCGGTATGCATTATGCTAAACTTGAAAACAAAGATGAATTAAAAGATGCTAAACACAAGCTTGATGAAGCTAAGCATAATTTGGAAAAAGCAAAAGCTGAAGAAAAGAAACAAATTATCGCATCATATAAAAATAAAATTAATGAAGCAAGTAATAAAGAAGATAAGAAAGCTTTAATGGTAGAGTTGAAAAGAGAAAAAGATACAAATAGTTCGAAAATCATTGAACTTGAGTATGAGTATTCTAGTGCACTTGGTGATTACAACAAGATTAAGGACACGATAAGAAGTGCAACAGAAGACGAATATTCAAGTAAATTGGTAAAAAAAGCAACAAACTAAATTAGTTTATAATGGTGCATAAGCACTAAATTATATAAAAAAAGGAGAAGAAAGAAAAATGAAGAGAATTTTTACATTAATTCTTGCAGTAGTAGTTGTATTGTCTTTAGCTGCATGTGGTGGTAGTGATGTCAAGATTGGTGTCGTATTACCTGATGCATCTGAAGAAAGATGGGCAAATCAAGATGGTGAATTCTTTAAAGAAGAATTAAACAAACTTGGTGCTGGATATGAATATGAGATTTTATTCTCAGATGGTGATGAAGCTAAAGAAAAACAAAATGTTGAAGCTTTAATCGCTAATGGCGCAGAAGTGATTATCATTACTGTTGAAGGTTCTGGTGCAGGTGCTGTTCAAGCTGCTAAAGAAGCTGGCGTTACATTAATCGCTCATGACCGTATGGCTAAGAGTGCAACTGAAACAGCTGATTTCTACACAACTTTCAATAGTTGGAACGTAGGTAAAGCTCAAGGTGGACATTTAGTAGAAGCTGCTAAAGCTGCTGGTTATTCTTCAACAAATAAAGCTGACTTAGCTATATTTGCTGGTAGAGTTGCTGACTGGCCAAATGCTACTTATTTCTTTGGTGGTGCTATGGAAGAAATCCAACCTGAATTTGATATGTTCAATATTATTAATATTGATGATACATTCAGTGGTTTAGGTTTCTATACAGAAGCTACATTCACAGATGCTGCAAAAGATGCTTTACAAGCTGCTATGAATCCTGTTGATACTGACTGGAATGCTGAAACAGCTGGTACTAAAGCTGCTGCATTAGTATCAAACTTAGAAAGTAATAATCTTAAGACTAGTGATGATGTATTTGTATTAGCTCCAAATGATGACACATCAGCTGCAATTCGTCAAGAATTCGCTAAGATGGCTACTCAATATGATGGTTACTATACAACTGGTCAAGATGCTTCAGACGTTGCATTAGCTAGTTTACTAGGCGACGAAGTTAATGGTAAAGGTGTTCAAACTATGACAGTATTTAAAGATACTCATAAATTAGTTATTAACTCAGTTACTATAGCTAAAAACGTTATTGATGGTAAAGATGGATTAACTGGTTTAACTGGCGGTCCAGAAATCGATGGTGTTCCAACAGCTTATACACTAATTGATACACTTACTTTTGATGATCCACAAAATACTTATGACTTAATTTTCGCAACTGGTTATAAGAAAGAAGAAAACTCAACATTCTCTAATATTGACTTTAGTCAATGGAAATAATCTAGAGTTCAAAAATTAAATAAGTAAAGCATTCTAGTTTCTAGGATGCTTTATTTTTTTATTAATTAGGAAATTCTATATGACCTATTTTTGTGATTTTCCATAGCCAAAATAACCCTTCTGCATAGGGTTAAACTAAGATTTAATTGCTATTTAGTGAACATTTTGAATTTGTTATAATCTTCTATTACACTTAAACTATCATTATCACATATTGGACATTTAAACCAACCGTCTTTATCCTCATCATAATTGTTGATGTACCAAACAGAATCTTGTAATACTTCATAATCACAGATAATACATTTCAAATGCGCATTACCGTTACCGTAGCGCTGGATCTTAGTTTTCATAAGTTGGACCTCTATTTCTTGGTAAATAACTGTAGTCTAATGATAGTGTCATTTGTCCACCACATTCACATAGAAGTGGCGTGTATTTAAAATTTAAGATTAACATGCGTTCCCACGAGATGTTTTGTTTCTGTGCTAAAAGATAAGATTTATGGTAAAGACGTTTATAATCTTGTGTTTCAATATTGGAGTGATTGGCATAAAAACCTTGATATCTGATTAAGTGAAACCCTTTATCAGGTATATGAATAATAAGTCTTATCATAAAGTCAAATACGTGCTCGGTAATGGTTTGTCGACCTAACTTTTCACCTTCAGGTTTCTTATCATCTTCATGTGGATCATAAATCCATGTAACCTGGTGCTTTTCATAATCGATATGTGTAATTCTAGACTCAGCAATTGCCGGATGAGATGCATATCGAGCGATATATTCAGCCACGGCTTTTGCACTCATAGCTTTTCCATCCTCTGCATAATCATCAATATCAGGACCATATGTATAAAAGCCATCTGGATATTTCTTAATTAAGTACTTAGATAATGGAATGAATTCGTGGTATAGTTTTGTATCATTTGCTTTAAGATAGGAACTCATGGTATTTAATAGTTTAAACTGATAAATGCGTCTGAGTTGATTAAAGTGAAAGTAGTCATACTTATGATGCGTATTGAACTGATCATATACACGCTCTGCCACCAGTGCGTGTATATGAGGATTCCACTTCATATC
>CAKMKH010000032.1 GCA_927441705.1 uncultured Acholeplasmataceae bacterium
CGCGGTTTTTTTTGGCCTGTCGATTTGTACGGTGAAGTCACTGCCTTTCACATCCGGCCTGTTGAAACCGGGGGGGTGTGCTAACGTCTTTTTACCCAAGTTTGTCGTCTGGCCCATAAGGATCAACTCACTACAGGGAAAGCCAAAGATGAAACGCGCACTCTCAGGATTGGTGTCAGGCATCACTCTTTTTGATAACCTCTAGACTAACTTTACTATAAATAATGCTAAAAGTTCATATTTAGAATACAATAAAAACGATTAATCGGGTTGTGTTTTTAACTTAAAAATATAATTAGTTGCTTGTATTTCATACTTAGGACCTTTCATTGTACTTCGCACCTTATTTTCGTCAATTTGCCTTCCATTTTTTAAGACGAAATATTTTTCCAATTGTTTTGTTGATATATTATTATGTTGGTCAATCACACCAACAAGAATATAATCCTCATCTAAGTAAGCTAAGGTTGCATCGCCGTGACTATCATTACAAAGTAATATGCCATCTTCTTTCAAATACCTTTTGGTGGCTTGTCCGACAAACCCAGCGTACTGAGAAATGATTATGTCTACTTTATTAATATTAAGTTCATTATTATAATCTGTTCCAATAAAAATTATATTGCACATTTCTTGGTATTCTTTGTTTCGATTAACGTATTTTTCGATATCTCTTATATCTTCAAAAAACTTAATTGCGCCTTTAAAATTATCAACATAAGTTACTTCAGGAATAACCATAGACGGACTTATATCAATGTGACTACCTGGATATAAAGCGCGTTTGACATTGTATTTTTTTGCTACAAGGCTATATATTGATATTCTATCACCAATTTTAGATTTATACTCTTCAAATTCTTTTAACCAATCCATTTATAATCACTCCTAAATTCTATTAAAAAATCAATTTTACTTTCGATGAAAAACCAAATTAATAACATATCGATACCTAAACTTTATGAGAGACTTTATTAATTTTAGATTTATTCCAAGTTTCAAACATAACAATATTCCTCGTATCTAATAAACCATTTTTAATACACTGTAAGTCGCTTAAGTCTTATTGTAGAGATGACTATTTTGAGTTCGCTATCTGATATATTAAGTGTGGGATAATGACTTTTCTTCCATAATTATATTTGGATTGTAATTTTTCGTCTCTTCCAACTAAAGGATGCCCTGCAGCAGAATTATCTGATACTACTAATAAAGCGATTGCTGGGACTTCTAATAAATCAGCTAATAAGTAAAAAGTACTCGTTTCCATTTCAATCAAATCTGTGTTAAATTTTTTGATTTCCTCAAGATGATAATATTCAAGTGCAATAGAATCAGTGCAAAATACTGATGCTTTATTTATGTTTATACTTTTAGTTTTAGCCATTTGAATCATTTGATCTATGAACTTCTTTTTCGGATATACTTCTTGAAACGGAATGTAATCATGGATGCTTTCCTCTAAATAAGCATTAGCATATACACCAGCAATACTGAATGAAGGTGTACAAATATCACCTACATGAAACTTATCCGTGAGACTACCAACTGCACCTACAAATATTAACTTATTGAACTTAAGTTCAGCACATAAAGTTAAATGGTCCAGCAAATTAGGAGCACCTGACGCAATTTGAATCCAAGCGATTTTCAAACCGGCTCTTTCCACTAAATAGCCAGATATATATGAATGTGTTGCAAGGACTGTGATTTTAAAACTATCATCTTCGATAATGCTTGTTGGTTTCCAACCAGGCGCAATAACCAAAGCATCATAAAATATATTTTCGTCCAATCCATAGTTGAGCTTTGCCATATGTTCAACATTATAGCGATGTAACGTTTCTAGTATTTTTTTCATTTTATATTTCATTCTTTAGCTCCTTCAAAGTAATAAAAAGAAAATGATAAATCCACAAAATTCATTATAAAATCAATTAATAGATTTATGAAATCAAGGTATTGAATCAATCTCTTTAGAGATATATTAATATAATTATACCAAATAAAAAAAAGATTTAAAAAAATATGTTACTTTGGTATTCTAGCCATCAGTTCAACCATGTAAGGGGAAACATATTTTAGTCGATTTTTATGTTACTTCAATACACACAAGGTTGCTTTATCACTGTTTTTGATATAATTTACTTTTCTTGATAAACTATCAACATTGCGATAGATGATTTTGGTAGTGGCTATTCCAATGAGATCCGAATTCTTACGCTTTTGCCTGACATCATCAAAATTGATATGGAAATGATCCAGGGCATTCATTGCAGTGAAGACAAACGCAATCTGGTCGCTAACCTGGTTGAGT
>CAKMKH010000033.1 GCA_927441705.1 uncultured Acholeplasmataceae bacterium
TGTAAATAATCGTATTAAAACTGTTATCAAATCAGCTAATGGTATTAAAAACTTTTATAGACTTAGAAACCGTATGTTATATTCAATCAATAAAGATGTTCCTATTAAACTGAAATAATCATGAGCTTAGCTAGTAAAAAAGCACCTGAAGACATTGCTTCAGGTGCTCTCATTTTGGCTGCCACCATCTTTTTTAAAGCGGTGATTTGCCACCATCCTCTTGAAAGGGGTGTTTCTTACTTGCCACCACCTATTTTAAAGGACCTATTTAAATAGCGTGTAGTTCTTTGATTAAGAATTCTTTACCACTAATGACATTAAATCTTTTTGAATTACAAATTGGACATAGATTTTCATTTTCTATTAAATCATAGACGAAATGACAATCCATGCATTTACCAAGTCCTACAGTTTCTTCAATTTCTAAAATCGTATCTGCAAGTTTTGTGCCTTCTACAGCAATTGGATATACATCATTTAAGTATTTAGGATAAACCTCACTTAACTTTCCAACTTGAAGCACAATCTTTTCAACTTTCTTTAAATTGTTTTCTACCATGTAGTTTTCAACTTGTCTTACAATTTGTATCACTAATCCTAATTCATGCATGATTAATCTTTTCTCTTAAAGACTTGACCAATGTTTTTGGCTGTAATCTTAACTTTTCTTTTTAAAACGTTCTTAATAACAACTTTCTTTAAATCAGGGAAATCAACACCATGTACGTTACTTGTTTTAACTAAAGATATTGCATCAAAATTACATTTTGTTGTACATTGTCCACACCCTACACACATATACTCATCTACGATTGCTATACCGCATTTTAAACAACGATTTGTTTCTAATGCGATTTGTGCTTCAGTTAAGATGCCTCTAGGATCTGTAAAGTTGTTTTCAAGTTTTTTAAGATGTTTAGTTTTTGCATGTTGTCTACCTGCATGATCATAACTACTTAAATCAATTTCATCTCTATTTAAAGATATATATTGATGTCTTGCTCTACCATAGACTAAACTTTGACCTCTTTGAACATGACGATGTAATGATATCGCACCTTCTTTACCTAATGCGATTGCGTCAATCGCAAATCTTGGTCCAGTCACGACATCTCCACCAAAGAAGATGTCTGGATCACTTGATTGTAATGTAAATGGATCAACAATTACTGTTCCATTTGGATTTAATCTTACGTTTGTGCCCTCTAGCAATGTATCCCAATTAAATGATTGACCTACAGAGATTAAAACGTGATCAGCTTCGACAGTTAATAAATCATTTTCATCATAAACAGGTTCGAAACGTCCTTGAGCATTAAATACAGATAAACATTTTCTAAATACAACACCTTTGACTTTTCCATCTTCGACAATCAAAGATTTAGGACCATAACTATTATTAATGGTTATTTTTTCTTCTAATGCTTCAAAGATTTCATCTTTTAAGGCAGGCATAGTTTCTCTAGATTCTAAACAAAACATTTGTGTATCTGTTGAACCAACTCTTTGAGCAGTTCTTGCAACATCAATGGCAACATTACCGCCACCAATCACAACTGTTTTACCTGTTAGTTTTTCATGTTTTTTTAATGCAACATTTCTTAAGAAATTAATACCAGTATCAATGCCTCTTGCATTTTCATTATCTAAGCCTAGTTTTCTACCATTTTGAGCACCGATTGCGATGAAAAATCCATTATATCCAGCTTTTTTCATTTCAGGTATAGTGATATCACTACCTACAGTAACACCCATTTCAAATGTTACACCAAGTGCTCTTAAAATATCGATTTCAGCTTGGATCACATCTTTTTGTAATCTAAATGCTGGAATACCAAATTGAAGCATACCACCTAATGTTTTTTCTTTTTCATAAACAGTGACTTTATAACCTTCAACTGCTAGATAATAAGCACATGATAAGCCAGAAGGACCACCACCAATGACTGCGATATGTTTATCTTTATAATCATGTTTGATTTCTGGAACATATCTTGTATCTAGATTTAAGTCTTGTTCAGCAATGAATTTTTTAATATCATCAATAGCTACAGCTTCATCTATTGCACATCTTGTACATGCTGATTCACATAGTGCTGGACATACTCTACCACATACTGCAGGAAAAGGATTGTTTTGTTTAATAAGCGCAAGCGCTTCTTTATATTTTCCTTGTGCAGCAAGTTGAATGTATCCAGGAATAGATATATGTGCAGGACATTCTGTTTTACAAGGTGCTGTACCTGATTCAAGTGTTTCTTTACGATTTGTTCTATAATCTGGATGGAAATGAAGATCTTCATTCCATTCTGTATTACGCGCGTTATGTGGATGTTTGATTTTTTGATCTTCAATCGTACCAGTTAATCTTTGACCAAGACGAATTGCGTTTGTTGGACAATAAATGACACATTCACCACAACCTACACATTTATCAGGATCAATAGTAGCTGTAAAGTTTGATCTAACCATATCAGGGTTTGAATACATGGTTGCTGCACGTAGTGCATAACATGAACATCCACAGCAGTTACAAATCGCATGTGTATGTCCTTCACCTTCTGTATTTGGAATTTGATGCATCAAACCATTAGCTTCAGCTCTTCTCATGATGTCTTTGGCTTCTTCAATAGTTATTTGTCTAGCTTTACCAGTTCTAATATATAATTCTGCAGCATCATCTAATTGGATACACATATCCTCTTTTAAATGTCCACAGCCTTGACCCATTTCTTCACGTGATGTTCGACATGAACAATCACTTACTGAAATAAGTCTAGCTTTTTCTAAATAAAGGTCTACTCTTTCAGCATCAACGACTTTAGATGAACCGTCAATAGAAGAAGCAATCGGAATAACTCTCATCAAACCATTACCCATTGGGATTTTACCAAATCCGATTGGATTTCTTAATAATCCATAATCATCAAATGCTTTTGCGATTTGTGGGTATTTTCTAACATTTTCAAGATTGTTAACAGCCATTTCAAAAATACCAGGAACCCAAGTTTCATGCCAAAACTTAAATTCACCTTCTTTTTTATTAACAACTGCAGCACCTGCATATGATAATTCCCATAAAAGTTCAGTTGTACGATCTTCGCTCCAACCTAGTTTATCTGCGATCTCTTTTCCAGTTTGAGGCCCTCTAAATTCTAATTTTAATGCAACTTCAGCCATTTCTTCAGTTACAACTTTTTCTAGTAACTTAAATCTAGGATCATCATAACCAATCCCATTTTTAGAGCCTACTTTAGTTTTTGAGACTTTATTACAAAATTCTAATAGTTTAATTTGATTTGCCATGTCTTATACCTTATTTTGAAATGCTTTGATTTCATGTGTTAAGAAATCACACCAAGCATCCATACCTTCCTTTGTTTTTGCGGATATTGGAAATATTTTTATGTTTGGATTTAGTTTTCTAACATTTTTTTCTAAACGTTCAAAACTAAAATCAAAAACTGACATGGTATCTATTTTACTAATGAGTAATACATCAACTTTTGTAAACATTTTAGGATATTTTAAAGGTTTATCATCACCTTCAGGAACAGATAAGATCATCGCATTTAAGCCTTGACCTAAATCATAAGAAGCAGGACAAATCAGATTACCAATATTTTCAATGACAATAAAATCAAAGTCTTGATATCCTAAATCTTCTAAACCTTCTTTAGCCATACCTGCATCGATGTGGCACATGCCACCTGAATGCAGTTGGTTAACTTTAACGCCTGTTTCATTTAAAATTGTATAAGCATCCACATCACTATCAATATCAGCTTCGATAATCCCAATTTTAAATTGATCTTTAATTTGATTAATGGTACTTACAAGCATTGTTGTTTTACCACTACCTGGACTTGACATTAAGTTCATCACAAACGTATTTTGATCTTCAAGATCTTTTCTTAAAAGATTCGCGTTTTCATCATTGTTTGCGTAAACTCTTTTTTGAATATTTATAATTTTAACTTTATCCATTTTTTCACAACTTTCTATGCTAATTTATATTCAAGATTTTGACTTGAATATTTTAATTTATAATCTTTGTTTCTTAATTTGAAAAACCAATATACTAAATAAATCACATGAGCTACTAAGTTAGCAAGTCCTAAGTATCTAGCAACATCAGCATTCCACCACAGTGATGAGTCCATCACTGGTGTGAAGATATCATAGTTCGATCTAATTAAAATATGAAGACCTAGCGTATACATTCTTCCCATTAACCAAATATCTGTTCTTTTTTTAAATAGCATCCATACAAAAGGTATCGTTAATATACAAATACTAGATGCAACAAAACTTGTGTTTTCAGCGTAGACAAAGACTACATTCCAAGTTGTGTATAAGATACACCATGCAAGTGGTAGATCTGCGATTAACTCACCAAAGTTTTTCTTTCCATCAAATTTGTTAATACGCCAATGTTTGATAGGTAGTGGGATGGTAATACATAAAATAAGTCCGCACGCTGAATTAAAATAGTTACCCATTTGAAAATCAGCTAGGGTTGCTTCTACGATATTAAGCATTAAAATAAAATATAAAACCCACATTGGCCATTGTTTCTTAAGAGAATCAATGACATTAACACCTCTGCCATCTCTTGCCATTCTGACAAATGATACAAAGCATAATGGAATTAAAACACTTAATACTTTTGCCCATCTAAACCATGATAAATCATTCATAAACCATAAAGGTGCAGAAAGTAGTGCTAGGATGAAGAACCATTTATAAAATTTAGGTTTTTCTCTACAATAATCTAAAAATAAAAACAATAATAACATGTAAACACTCATTGAAACTATAAAGCTTAGGGCTTGCATAAAATCCTCCTATTAATTTGTTATCGTTATATGCTATAAATAGAATACATAATATAAGGTATCATATACAAGGTTTATTAAGATAAACTAAATAGCATAAAAGTCATAAAAATGAATAAAAGAAGTATTTAAGTCCTCTTTGTTTGATATAATATGGATGGTGATGAAATGCAAGAAAAATGTTATGACATATTTAATGAACTAAATCTTCCCTTTGAAACCTACCTTTCAGAATATATTGACCATCAAGATACGATTCATGAAGAAATGGAAATTATATGGGTCATTAAAGGCAATGCTGTTTTGACAATTGATGGACAGCAGTTTTTTATGAAACCACAAACGGTTTTTTTAGTCTATATGTATCTGAGACATTCTATGACATCTGATCCTAATTCGATTATCGTTACATTTAGACTAAAAAAAGAATTCTTGCATAAAAATAATCTTTTTTTTGAAAAAGTTAAGTTCGCTCATCGGGTCTATACATTTGATGAACTAGCAGTCAAATATCGTCATGTGCCTTTACTGATCGTGGAGATTATTAAACTGATGATTTCACAAGAAAAAACTGATCAAATTAGATATAAAATAATTGGATATTACAAGATGTATATCCAAGATTTATTTCGGATGATTTTAAAAGAAAAATATCTTGACATCAAAAAATTAAATCCTGATGATTATTTAAATAGAATTTATTTAATTGTAGATTATACATATGAACATTTTAAAGAAAAGATTACACTTGATGATTTAGCAACCATCACAGGTATATCTACACATCGACTATCCCATTTTATTAAAGAAGTATTAGGTGTTTCATATAGAGAATTTCTTCAAATATCAAGATTTGAACATGCTCTAAAATTATTAAAAGAAACTGATCGTTCTGTCATTGATATTGCTCTTGATTGCGGATTTTCTGATCATAAATATTTAAATAAGATGATGAAAGAAAAATTTAACACAACACCACTCAAATATAGAAAAAATATGATTGATCATCAGGTATGCATTCCATTATCAGAAACTACTATTGATTTTATAAATGGTTTAAAGTCATGTCTTAAAAAACTTGAGGAAGATAAAAGATTTGGTCATTTATTTGGAATGATTTCATAAATGGTTAGTTTTAAAAAAGAAAATTAAACTTGAGAAAAGGATAAATATAAATATGAAATATCAAAAAGAATTAGACTTATTAATACAAGTAACAAAACAAATCTATGAAGATGCATTATTAACCATTAAAGAAACAGCTTTTAAAGGTGAACAAGATATTGTAACTTCAACAGATTTGTATATCGAAAGACAGTTAATTGATTCAATTAAAGCATCTTTTCCAAATGATTTTATTCATTCTGAAGAATATCACAATAAAACCGTTTTAAAGGACCGTATGTGGTTAATCGACCCTATTGATGGAACTAGTAATTATGCCTCTAATTTAGGCTTATATGTCGTTCAAATAGCTTTATATGATAAAGGAGATATCGTCTTATCATATATCTATGCACCGATGTTAAATAAAACGTATTATGCTATAAAAGATGAAGGTGCATATCTAAATGATCAAAGATATCATGTGACTGATCATCATGATCCAGCAAACTTTATGATATCTATGGTTGGACTTAGTCATAAAACTACGGATAAGAGTTATTTTAAAAAGATTATTGATTTATCGATTGAATATAAGTATAAAACAAGAATGCTCGGTTCAATAGGTTTAGAATTAGCTTTAACATCTGAAGGTATATTTAATCTATTCTATACAAATGTTACAAATCTTTGGGATATTTGTCCTGGGATATTACTTGCAAGAGAAGCTGGTTATATTATTCTAAATGAGAAGAATGAACCTTATCAGTTACAAGATCATAATCTATTTGTATGCAAAGATTTAAAGACTGTTGAGATTTTAAAAAAGCATATATTATAAAATAAAGAACCTCTAATTAGTGAGCACATCACAAATAAAGAGGTTCTTTTTTCTTTTATTTAATTTGACTTGCTGCTATGAGTAGAGGATCCCATACTGGTGAAAATGGTGGAGCATATGCAAAATCTAATTGAACAAAATTATCAGCTGTCATTTGTTTAGTGACAGCTAAAGCCATAATATTAATTCTATCAGCAACTCCCTTTTCACCGACTAATTGAGCACCTTTAATAATCTTAGTAGATTTCTCATAAACTAATCTAATAAATAGATCTTTTGCACCTGGATAGTATCCTGTTTGATGCTTAGCGGTGATATCAACAAAGTCGTAATCAAGATTTAACTTTTTAGCTTCATCTATGCCTAAACCAGTTTTTGCAAATCCCAGATGTGCTACTTTTAAAATATTCGATCCAACAATACCAGGAAAAGAAGTTGTTTTGCCAACCATATTTAAAGCAACGATCTTTCCTGTTTTATTTGCATGTGTGCCAAGTGGCACATATGCATAATCATTTTTGATGATATGATGGTAAGCAACACAATCTCCTGCAGCATAAACATCCTTTAAATTGGTCTCTAATAAATCATTTGTAATAATAGCACCATTATCTAGCATCTTTAATCCTGTTTCTTTTAAGAACTTCGTATTTGGAGTGACACCAATTGATTCTATGACTAAATCTACTTTTATTTTTTGTTTATCTGTTTTAACGATAATGTTTTTATCAGCTTTTTTATATGATTCTAATTGATTGCCTAAATATATCTTAACGCCTTGTTTGGTTAAGGCTTTTTCAGCTTTTTTAGCAATATCTTTGTCATAGACTGATAGAAGTTGATCTTCCCTTTGGATGAGATGAACTTCTTTATTCAATTCAATAAGGTTTTCTGCTAGCTCTACACCTATATATCCACCACCAATAATAGCGATACTTTTAGCCTTGTCGATGACAGGCTTTAAGTATCTCATATCATCTAATTGATTTAAGACATACACATCAACATCATTACTGCCTTCAACATTGGTGCGATTAGCATATGTTCCAGTGGCAATCAATAGTTTATCATATGTATCTGTAATGATTTGATTGTTATTTAAATCTTTAATAAGGACTTTCTTTTTATCAGGTAATAATTTGATCACTTCGTGTCTTAAGAACACATCTATGTTTTCTTCTTTGAAATCTTCTTGAGTTCTAGCAATTAACTTGTCTTCATCAGTTACGACATCGCCTAAATAATAAGGCATACCACACCCACTATAACTAATATCTGTGCTCTTTTCGTAAACTGTAATACTGATATCTTTATCTAATCTTCTAAGTTTTGCTGCTGCAGTCATGCCAGCAGCAACACCACCAATGATAATCACTTTCATAGTATTGTCCTCCATATACTTGCATTTTAACACTTATAGTATTATTAATGTAGTTATATGGTTTTATGTGAAATACAAGTTATGCTATAATATATTAGATTTGAAATTCAAAACATTGGAGAAAATCATGTCAAAAAGAAAACTCACAATACTCATTATCTCAAGTTTTTGGATGATGTTACTTATGGGAACTGTCTACTCCTATTCTATTTTTAGAACAGAAGTTGCTAACATTTATCAATTATCTACTTTAGAAAGTGGATTACCTTATATGCTTTCTTTATTCTTTTATGCACTATTTATGATGTTAAGTGGAAGAATATTAAATGATAAGAATATAAGATATTTAGTTTTTGTAGGTACTACACTAATTATTTTGGGATTTGTATTATCTTATTTAGCTACTAATTTCTATATATTCATGATAGGGTATGGTTTTTTAATTGGTAGTGGTGTTGGTATTGTTTATGGGATTCCACTATTTATTATTCAAAGAAGTAATACTCAGAAAAAAGGATTATTAACTGGGATGGTTTTATTAGGATTTGGTCTATCACCCTTAGTAACTGCACCACTTGGAAGGTACTTACTCATTACATTTGGATTAGATCAAGCATTTTTAATATTTGCGGCTATCTTTTTATTGACTCAACTTCCATTAGGATTTTTATTTAATATGACTTTTGATGAGGATATTCATCAAAAGTCTTCTTTAAAATTAAAATCTTTACTAAATAAGAATTTTATAAGTTTATATGTATTATTTGTGATTACATCATCTATAGGGTTAATGATGATTGGTCTATCTTATCAAGTAGGTGCAACCTATTATGAGTTTGATATGCATATTGTCACACTATCTTTATCTATTTTTGCAATATGTAATGGATTTGCTAGACCGTTATTTGGATACATGATTGATAAATTAGGATTGATTAGGCCAAGTATCATTAGCTTATTACTAATCGCAATAGCTGCAGGCATAGGCATAATGAATCAAGGACAACACTACGTGCTTTATATGCTCTCATATGGACTGTTTTGGTTCAATTTAGGTGCATGGTTGTCGATTATGCCATCAATGATTAAGAAATATTATGATGCTAGCCATTATGCGAAGATTTATGGTATGGTTTTTACAGCTTATGGCATAGGTGCTATTTTTTCAACGATAATTTCTGGTTCAATCATCGATATCATGGGCTCAACTACTTATATATATGTATCAATATTAATCTTAATAGTAGGTGCTTTAGTCATTATAAACATGTTAAGAAAACAACCTCAAAATATAGTTTTATAACAATTGATTTTTGATTATTTACAATTCATGATTTTAGTCATATAATGATGCTGAAATGATATGATTGAGGTGAATCATGAAAAATGATCAGAAAAAGAATAAAAATAGTTTTATTTTAATGTTTTTGATGGTTTTACTGCTTATCAATGTAGGCTATTTATTGTTTAAGATTTATGAATATTTATTTAATAACTTAGACTTTCAATTAACAGAAATGCTTATTATCTTTATACCTTTGTTTATCTTGACCTATTTGATATCAAAAGTTGCTAAACAAAATCAAGTAGATGATAACAAACAATATCAAAGTGATTCAGATGAATTATCAATAGATGATCATGAACAAATTCAAACAAACAAAATCAATACTCAAAAGAATAACTATCAAAGAAAAAATATTATACCAGTTACGATTTTAGTCGTTGTTTTTATGGCATTTATGATTAATAGATTAAATCTATTTTCAAGTAGTGATCCTACAGGAAAATGGATATACGAGATGGAAGAATATGCAACAATAGATGGAGTTACTAATCTTACTGATTATTGGTATATGATATTCTATGAAGATGGATCTTTAGATATAGGCATAAAAAATGTTAATTACCCAGAAGATAGTGAAGGATCTGGTTCATGGTATTTAAGTGAAGGCATCATATATGTGACAATAAACTATGATTATGGTTATACTGATCAGTTATCACTAATAATAAAAGGTAATGAGTTAGTAGATGCCGTTACTAATATAGGGACTAATTACATTAAAGAATAGCAAAATATAATCAAAATCATGGTTAACCTATTTCAAGTATTAGGTTGGTCCTTTGGTTTTCATGTATAATATAAGAGTAAAGATATAAGATTGGGTGATGATATGAAAACAAAAGAACAGGTATCAAGATACGAAGAAATTGCGTTTTTAATCGCTAAAAGAATTGTTAATGGTGAGTTTAAAGAAAGTGATAAGTTAAGCGGAAGATCTTTATTATCATCTGAATATAATGTATCTAGTGAGACAATTCGTAAAGCAATGCAACTTCTAAGTAATTATGATGCTGTTAAAGTGATTGAACGTAGTGGTATTTATGTGTATTCAAAAATGAATGCAAGTTATTATATAGAATATTTCAATCAACATAAAGCAAATAAGCATTTAATATCTGAAACGTTTGATCTTTTAGAGCAAACATCAAAGATTAATCATGATTTACAAAAAAATATTAAAAAGATGATTCAAGTTGCTGAACAAAACAATTTCCCTTTCAATTATTTTACATTTGAGATTGAAGATGATTCTAAGTGGATTGGAAAATCTTTAGCATCACTAAATTTTTATCAACACACAAATGGTATGATTATAGGCATTGAAGAAGAGGGTATCTTAAATCAAGTTCCAAGTCCGGATACTCTACTTAAAAGCGATATGATTTTATTTATTTTAGGAAATGAAGAAGTCAAAGATAAAACAAACAAATACCTAAAATAGTAGTAAAATGCCGCATTTAAGCGGCATTTTCTTATTTGAAACGTTTTCATTAGCGTTTTCTTTACAAACTGACAACCTATTGGTATAATATAGATTGTGAGAAAAAAAGGAGAGATAAACATGAAGAAAATATTTACATTATTATTAATCTTGACAGCAGTATTCACACTGAGTGCATGTCAATACGAAACAAATGAAATAGTGATCGGAGAAGGCGACTGGCAATCCAATCAATTTTATAATCAAGTCGCAAAATTTATTATTGAAGAAGGTTATGGCGTAGAAGTAGACATTATAGCTGTTGATACACCATTATTAATAGCATCACTTACAGATGGTTCTATTGATTTAAACATTGAAACATGGTCAGATAATATGCCTACATACGCTTCTGATATAGAAGAAGGTTATTATGTGGAGTTGGGATTGAATTTTGATGATAACCATCAAGGTATTTACATTCCTACTTACTTAGCAGATCAATATAATATCGAATATATTACTGATTTAGTTGATCATAAAGAATTATTTCCTGATCCAGAAGTAACAAACTGGAATGCAGAATCTGATAAGGCAGTTGTCTTTGGTGGTCCTTCAGGATGGCAAGTAACAGCATTCTTAATGAATAAGTTTACAAATGAAGAAATTTATCCTGAATTAGTAGAACATTTTGAATTTAGACCTTTGGAATCTACAGCACTTCTAGATGCAACACTTATGAGTGCATATGAAGATGAAGAACCTTGGGTTGGTTATAACTGGGAACCTACAACAATTATGGGTTTATTAGATATGACTTTATTAAAGGATGATGCAGTTTATAACAAAGATACTGGTGCTGGAATGGTTCCAACAAATGATGTCACAGTCATTGCGACTCCTGACTTTATTGAAAACTATCCAGAAATCGCAGCATTTTTAGAAAATTATAGAACTTCTGCACAAGTTGCATCTGATGCACTTGGATATATGGCAGAAAATGATTTAAGTGCAGCAGATACTGCAGCATGGTGGCTAAAAAATAATGTCGACATGTGGGGTACTTGGGTGCCTGAAGAAATTAAAACGAAAGTAGAAGCAGCTCTTTAATGGTTGTTTCTTAAGATGATATGTAGTGCGTGCACTACATATTATTTTTTATGAGAGGAATGAAAGAAATGTTAAATTTTCCAGAGTTTTTAGATTTTGGGCAACAAACGGCTGAAATGATTGATAGTGTCTTTAATTGGATTAAAGATGTCTTTGATTGGCTATTTGAATTTTTTAGAATTGTCATATTAACTTCAATTGATTTTGTAAGTAATTTATTGACACAGACACCTTGGTGGATTTGGGGTGTTGCAATCTTACTATACATCGGATTAGTTAAACTAAAGAAAGTGAAATATGCATGGGGATATATAGGACTTCTATTTTTCGTATGGTTACTTTTTTATAATTTGGTGATTCAAAATCCAGCTATTAGTCTTGATTTAGGTAACTTACAAACGCCTTGGTGGATTTTCGTGGTCTTGTTATTTTTTGCAACTAAGTTCTTATATAACTACAAAACAGCGGCAGTATTATCTACATTGTTATTATTAATTGGTATATTTGGTGTTTGGGATGAAATGATCTCAACATTAACTATCATCATCATATCAGTTTTTATAAGCTTTTTTATTGGAATCCCATTTGGGATTTGGATGGCTAAATCAAGTCGTGTAGAAAGCATATTAAAACCGATATTAGACATGATGCAGACGATTCCGTCTTTTGTATATCTAATACCAGCAGTGATGTTATTTAGTATCGGTAGGGTACCAGCAACGTTTGCGACTATCATTTATGCGGTTCCACCGCTTATTAGATTGACTTTCTTAGGTATTAAAAATGTTGATAAAGAGATGATTGAAGCAGGTAAGTCATTTGGATCTACACCTAAACAATTACTTTTTAAAGTAGAGTTACCACAAGCATTATCAACGATTGCTACAGGCTTAAACCAAACGACAATGATGGCTGTTGCAATGGTTGTTATTGCATCTTTGATTGGTGCAGGTGGTTTAGGTTCTATCGTTTTAATAGCAAATCGTAATATTGATATTGGTAGTGGATTTGTTGGCGGATTTGCAATCGTCTTTCTAGCTATTATTTTAGATAGATTATTACAAGGCGTTGCACAGAAATTTGAAGAGAAAAAAGGTGAGAAAGCATGAGTGTAGATATTAAAGTCGAAAACTTAAGTGTTGTTTTTGGAACAGTAAAACAACAAGAAGAAGCTTTAAAATTAATTGATGAAGGTTTTTCACCTGAAGAGATTAAGAAAAAGACTGGTGCGACTGTAGCTAATAAAAATGTGAATTTTGAAATCGAGAAAAATGAATTATTTGTTATAGTGGGGCTATCTGGTAGTGGTAAATCAACATTCATTAGAACGCTCAACTTATTAAATAAACCAACTAGAGGATCTATTTCTATTGGTGGACAAGATATCACTAAACTAAATAAAGAAGAGTTAAGAAATTTCAGAAGAAAAGAAGTCTCTATGATTTTTCAACACTTTGGATTATTTTCACATCGTAATGTTTTAGAAAACGTTCAATATCCTTTAGAAATACAAGGTGTTGAAAAAGATTTAATGCATAAAAAAGCTTTAGAAGCAATCGAGACTGTAGGACTTAAAGGTTGGGAATACTCGATGATTAATGAATTATCTGGTGGTATGAGACAACGTGTAGGGCTCGCTAGAGCACTAACCAATGATCCTAAACTACTTTTGATGGATGAACCTTATAGTGCATTAGATCCATTAATTAGAAGAGATATGCAAAATGAGTTATTGTCATTAGAAGAACAAGGTGATGATCGCACCATTGTTTTTATCACGCATGATATGAATGAAGCTTTTAGAATGGGTGATCGTATAGCACTTATGAAAGATGGAGAAGTTGTACAGATTGGTACATTTACTGACTTTTTTAAGCATCCAGCAAACGATTATGTAAGAGATTTTATTGCAGATGTCGATCGTTCAAGAATATTAAAAGTTAGATCAGTGATGAAAAAGGTTAAAAATGCATTATCTCCAAGTGCATCTATTGAAGAAGCACTTGAGTTTATGGAACATAAAGAAATTGATTCTGTTTATGTAACTGACGATAAAAATATGTTGTTAGGTGTTGTTTTAAAAGAAGATGCACTTAATACTAAGAATAAAACGATTAAAACACTTATTAATGATAAGACATATCAACCAGTCTTAAGAAACAGTTATATTAAGGATGTTCTAAAAGATTTAAAAGAATCTGATCATGATATTCCAGTAACTGATTCTAAAGGTAGACTTAGAGGTGTATTAGGTTATGATGATGTTATTGATGCATTAGCGGAGTAAATTATATACAAATATGATGACTTATCACATTGATAGGTCATTTTTATTTGACATTGTATCAAATATGAAGTAAATATATAGTATAATATGTATAACTTTAAAGAGCTTATTCTGGAGGAACTATTATGTGTGGTATTGTTGGCTTTGTCGGACATAAATTAGATGCCAAAGATGTCGTTTTAAGTGGATTAACTAAATTGGAGTACCGTGGATATGATTCTGCGGGCATTTCTTTGTTTAATTCGAAATTTAGATCTTTTGATATTTATAAAGATTTTGGACGTGTCCAAAAACTTAAAGATTTAACAAAAGATACATTAAAATCGCATATTGGTATCGGGCACACAAGATGGGCAACACACGGAAAAGTCACAAAAGATAACGCACATCCTCATTATTCACAATCAAAAAGATTCATCATTGTTCATAATGGTGTGATTGAAAATCATGATGAATTAAAATCACAATATTTAAGAGATTCATTATTTTATTCAGAAACAGATACTGAAGTCATTGCACAACTAATTGAATCATTTAGTGATACTTTAAGTGTTGAAAATGCTATTTTAACGACACTTAAACTATTAGAAGGATCATATGCTTTATTGGTAATTGATACACAAATGCCAGATACAATTTATGCAGCTAAAAATAAATCACCATTGGTTTTAGGCATATCAGATGACGGTGTCACAGTGGCATCTGACCTTATGGCTTTAGTGGGTTTTTCTAGTAAATATGTAGCACTTGCTGATCATACATTTATTGTCTGTGAAGCGGATAGTGTCAAATTATATAATTTAAATCATGAAATCTTGCCACTTAACTATTCTGAAATAGATTTAGATGAATCGTTTTCTGAATTAGGTGAGTATCAGCATTACATGTTAAAAGAAATTTATGAACAACCTTCTGTGGTCAGTAGAATTGTTCAACATTATCTTGTTGATGAAAACAAGATGATTTCAGATGAAATCTTAAATGATATTAAAGCATCAGATCGCATTTATGTGTTAGCTGCTGGAACATCTATGCATGCAGGATTTGTTGGTAAGTACATCTTAGAAGAATTAGCAGGTCTTCCTGTTGAAGTACATATAGCATCTGAGTTTGCATATCATACACCATTACTAACTCATAAACCATTTTTCATTATGATTTCACAATCAGGAGAAACTGCAGATCTTCGTGCATGTTTAATGAAAACTAAAAAACTTAAATATAAGACTTTAACGATAACTAATGTAAAGACATCAACACTCGCAAGAGAATCAAATTACTATTTAGAGCTTTTTGCTGGACCTGAGATTGCTGTTGCGTCTACTAAAGCATATGTAGCTCAAATCGGTGTTTTATCGATTTTAGGCTATAGATTATCAAATGCTTCATTTGATTTAAAAGAAGCTTTAACAAAAGTCGCTTTATCGATTGAAGATTTCTTAGAACATCAAGATGTTTCTTCATTAGTGCATAAAATTATAACGAAAAGAAATTGTTTTTATATAGGTAGAACGCTTGATTACTATACATCTTTAGAAGCTGCATTAAAATTAAAAGAAATTTCATATATTCAAACTGAAGGATTTGCAGCAGGTGAATTAAAGCATGGAACCATTGCTTTAATTGAAGAGGGAACACCTGTGATTGCATTAATATCAAATCCAGAAATTTCAAATAATACAAGATCAAATTTAAATGAAGTTGTTGCACGAGGTGCAACTACGATAAAAATATCTTTATCAAATACATCTCATAAAGATGATGACATTATCTTAAAAGATGTACATCCACTCCTAACACCAATGGTAATGGTTGTGCCTACACAATTATTTGCTTATTATGCAGCTTTAGAGCGTGGACTTGATATTGATAAACCAAGAAATCTAGCCAAAAGTGTCACAGTCGAATAGGAGGAGTATAGATATGGGAAAATATTTTGGAACAGATGGTATTAGAGGTGTTGCGTTTAAAAAATTAGATGCAGCTCTTGCTTTTAAATTAGGACAAGGATTAAAACATGCAACTGATATCTCAGATATCATTATTGGGTATGATACAAGAGAATCATCCCCGATGCTTGCGTATATGCTTGCAGCAGGGGCGCTATCAGAAGGTGCTAGTGTTAAGTTTGCAGGTGTGTGTTCAACACCGATGGTTGCACACTATTCTAAAGAAAAAGGAATCATAGGTGTCATGGTAACTGCTTCACATAATCCTTTTACAGATAATGGTATTAAAGTCTTTAATAAAGGATTTAAAACAACAGAACAAGAAGAAGCAATTATAGAAACATTTATTGATTCACCGAAATACAATATTAAACCATTTGGAAAATTTAAATATGCAAAAGATTTTAAATCGACCTATTTAAAAATCTATGATCAATTTAAAATTGGAACATCAGAATTTAAGATTGCTTATGATTCTGCTAATGGTGCAAATTATGAAATTGCAAAAGAACTATTTGATACTTATGCAGAAGGCAGCGTGCAAATTGGAAATGAACCGGATGGATTAAATATTAATAAGGGCTGTGGATCTACACATATGTCTTTTATCCAAAGCTATGTTAAAGAAAATAATTTTGATATCGGATTTAGTTTTGATGGTGATGGCGATAGATTAATGGTTTGCGATGCAGAGAGAATCTATGATGGTGATGAAATCATCTATATCATTGCAAGTTTCTTAAAGAAAAAGAATGAACTTAACAAAAATCATGTTGTCTTAACAAAAATGAGCAACCCTGGTATACTAAAAGCACTAAAAGAACGAGAAATTAAATACTCACTGACTGATGTTGGCGATAAATATGTATCACTTGAACTCATTAAAAATGATTATATCATCGGTGGTGAAAATAGTGGTCATATCATTATGAGACATTTGCTTCATACAGGTGATGGCCTATTGGTTGCAATGGTTTTACTATCTATTATGGCAGAAGAAAAGAAAACTATTTCAGAATTGGTATCTGATATTACATTATTCCCATATGAACTTATCAATATCAAAGATGTTGATAAATCCATATTAAAAACTAAAGATATGCAAGATTTCTTAACATATACAAAAGAAAACTTAGGTGAAGATAGCTTACTACTTGTAAGACCATCTGGCACAGAAAATCTTATAAGAGTTACTGTATCACATCAAAACCAACAAATTATGAAACAAACAATCTTAAGCATCGTTTCAAAAATAAAAAGTGTAGGAAGTGAAAACAATGAGTAAAATTTATGGACTTGTTTTAGCTGCTGGTAAAGGCACAAGAATGAAAACTGAAATGCCAAAATGTGCATATTCAATTTTAAAGAAACCGATGATTGAGTACATTGTAGAAAAACTTGAAAAAACTAGAATTGATGAAACAGTTGTTGTTGTCGGTCACAAAAAAGATGTCATCATGGATATTTTGGGTGATCGTGTTAAGTATGCAGAGCAAACTGAACAATTAGGTACAGGACATGCAGCTTTATCAGCAGAAAGCATTTTAGCTGATAAAGAAGGTGTTACATTGATTTTGCCAGGTGATATGCCTTTAATGAATATCAAATTAACTGATAAATTATTAAAAGCACATGAAGAAATGGGAAATGATTTGACTGTTGTTTCCATGGTATTTGATAATCCAAAGAGCTATGGACGTATTGTAAGAGATAAATATGGAGCAATAGCAGCAATCATTGAGGATAAGGATTGTACTGGGGAACAAAAAAAGATTCAAGAGGTTAACTCAGGCGTTTATGTAATTGATAATCAATCGTTATTTAAAGTTTTAAAAAGTATTCAAAGAAATGAACGTAAGGGTGAATATTATTTAACTGATATCGTAGCTCTTATGAAACATGATTATAAATTAGGATCATTTGTTGTGCGTGATGCATATCAAATGATGGGTGTAAATGACTTATATTCTGTAAGTATCGCAGAGCGTTACTTACGTGATGAGATTAATAAGAATCATATGTTAAATGGTGTTGAAATGGTTTCACCAAATACATCTACAATTGGACATAACGTTATTATTGAACCAGGTGTAACCATTTATCCAAATACGACTATTACCGGCAATTCTACCATTAGAGAAGGCGCAATCATTGGGCCTAATACAGAGATTCATAATGGTAATATTGATGAATATGCAGAAGTTAAACATTCACTAATCTATGATTCTACAGTAGGTGCACACACTACTGTTGGGCCGTTTGCGCATTTGAGAAATCATGCAAATATTGGACCTTATAATAGAGTTGGTAACTTTGTTGAGGTTAAAAATTCTATCACAGGTGAAGGCACAAAAGCTGCGCATTTATCTTATATAGGAGATGCAGAAGTTGGATCTAATGTAAACTTTGGTTGTGGATCAATAACAGTTAACTATGATGGTGTAAATAAACATAAAACGATTATTGGTGACGATGTCTTTATTGGCTGTAATGTAAATATGGTTGCGCCACTTAAGATAGAAGATCAA
The DNA here is from genome assembly GCA_927441705.1 of uncultured Acholeplasmataceae bacterium. Lineage (GTDB taxonomy): Bacteria > Bacillota_I > Bacilli_A > Acholeplasmatales > Acholeplasmataceae > Mariniplasma. The sequence goes on from CAKMKH010000033.1 coordinate 18,807, forward strand.
GTATTTATAGCTGCTGGATCTACAGTAACTGAAGATGTACCAAAAGGTTCATTATCAATTGCTAGAAATTATCAAGTCAATAAAGCAGACTATTATAATAACTTAATTAAACCAAAACCAAAACCAGAAAAATAAAATATATTTATATTGAAGCATCCTATTTCAATGGGATGCTTTTTTGTAATATTTTTTCATTATGTGTAAGAATTCTCATAATCTAATTTATGCAATTTTAATGTGATATAATGAAGTTAATAAAGGATAAAGGGAGATAAATATTATGGCTAGTGATTCTAAAGATATGTTGGTTGATTTGTATCAACCGATCATAAAAGAACTTGAATCTAAATACGAAATTAAAAGAGTATTATCACCAAATAGTGATAAAGTATTAAAGTTTATTGAAGAGAATTTTTCATTAGGTTGGGTATCAGAAGCAAAAGCAGGATTGTATAAACCACATCCTACTTGTTTCATTGCAGTAGATGAAGGAAAACTAATTGGATTTGCATGCTATGATTCAACTGCAAAGGCTTATTTTGGACCTACTGGTGTTGATGAAGCTTATAGAGGACAAGGCATTGGTAAAACCTTACTACTTCAATGTCTAGTAGCAATGAAAAATGATGGTTATGGATATGCAATCATCGGTGGTGTTGAACCTAAGAATTGGGCTTTTTATGAAAAAGCTTCAGGAGCTGTACCAATTGACAATAGCAAAAAGATTTACACACGCATGGTTTAAGTTGACTTAAACCATGTTTTATATTTGAAGGGAGCTTAACTATGGAAATTAAAGGCATTGAAATCATTAGAGAATTAGAAATGATTAAAACGTATACTGCATTTAAAATAGATGATATTGAATCGATTGAATTTAAATCTTTTGATGCATATGATTATCAAATCATCAAGAGAGGTAAAACATATCAAGTGTTTTATCATCAGCAAAGAGATATTTATGCAGCATTAGGATATATTTTAAGTCACTTGAATCAAAAAAACTATGATATTAAAAGAACTAGAAAGTTAAAATCATTAGGGTATATGATTGATTGTGCGAGAAATGCAGTACCTACAATTGAATCACTTCAAAGACAAGTTGTTAACTTGGCTTTAATAGGATATACATATATAGGACTATACTTAGAAGATTTATTTGAGATTGATGAAGAACCAGAGTTTGGATATATGCGAGGACGCTATACAAAGTCTGAAATAAGCGATTTAATCACGTTTGCGAATAACTTTGATATTGAGGTTATCCCTTATATTCAAACGCTTGCACACTTAAATGCTATCTTTAAACATCCTAAATATAATAGCATTCTAGATATTAATGATATTTTATTAGTAGATGAACCTAAAACTTATGAGTTGATTGAAAAAATGTTGATTACAGCACAAAGCATGTTTAACACAGATACAATCAATATTGGTATGGATGAAGCATGGCAATTAGGCTTAGGAAAATATATGCATAAGCATGGATACGAAAATCGTATGGATATCATGCTTAAGCACTTAGATAAAGTTTTAGACATATGTAGAAGAAACGACATTAAACCTCAGATGTGGGCTGATATGTTCTTTCACCTAAAAGGTGGTGCGTATTTTTCTAAAGGTGTAACATCATTTGAAGATATTAAAGGATTAGTTCCTAATGATGTTGAGTTAGTGTATTGGGATTATTACCATACAGATCAAAAAGATTATGATGATAAGTTTGAATCTTTAAAGACATTAACATCAAATTATGGATTTGCAGGTGGTGCATGGAAATGGGTAGGATTTGCGCCTTTCAATGGATTTTCAAAAAGAAGTTCCATTCCAGCAATTGCTGCATGCAAAAAAGCAGATGTCAACCACTTTGTGGTGACATCATGGGGAGATAATGGTGCAGAAGCATCTATGTTTTCGATTCTTCCAAGTTTAATATTTATATCAGGCTCATTTTATGAAGATGATTTAACTGATGAAGATGAATTTATTTATGGACTTACCAATTGTAGTATGGAAGCTTGGATGAACTTAGATAAACTAAACCAAATATATCCAGCAAAAGAAATTAAAACAGTTAACCCATCTAAATATTTGTTATTTGAAGATATTTTATTAGGTGACTCACATATTAAGCTACATAAAGACTATAAGAAATCTTATAAAGCAATTAAAGAGATGTTAGAACCATATACAACGATTGAATCTCCTTATAAATATATTTTTAACACACTATATGATTTAGCGCTTGTTTTGTCGATTAAATCGACATTAAGTTTAAAATTATATGAGCTATATCACAAAGATGATAAAAAAGGATTACTAGATTTTGTCAAAAATGATCTATCAGAGGTGATTGATAATATCACGCAGTTCTACCAAGATTTCAAGTATCAATGGCATATGGAAAATAAGCCATTTGGATTTGAAGTGCAAAGCTATCGTTTTGGAGGATTACTTCAAAGATTGGAAGATATTAAAGATAAAATTTTTGATTATGCAAAAGGAAAAACTCAAGAGATAGAAGAATTAGATCAAAGAAGATTAAATCTTGCTGATGATGACGACCCATATCTTGGATGTATATATTACAATCAGTTTGTAAAATACGTTACATTCGGAACATTTTAAGTAATAATTAGTGTTTAATTGTAAATAATATACAAAAATTTACATAAATATTGACATTTCGTCCTATTGGTATTACAATTTTACCAAAATAATGGATAGGGTGTCTTTTTTTATGAGAAATTATACAAGAGTTGAAATCATTGAATCTGCAAAAGAAAATAATGTGAAATATGTAAGACTACAATTTACAGATATGCTAGGTGTTGTTAAGAATGTTGAGATTCCAGTAACGAATTTAGAGCGAGCTTTATCAAATGAAATTATGTTTGATGGCTCATCTATTCAAGGCTTTGTTAGAATTGATGAAGCAGATATGTATTTGTATCCAGATTTAAGTACTTGGCTTATTCTAGAATGGGAACAAGTTCTAGATGGCAAGGTTGCAAGACTGATCTGTGATGTTTATACGACTGAGCATGTACCTTTTGAAGGTGATCCTAGATATATTCTTAAAAAGAACTTAGATAAAATGCGTGAGTTGGGTTTTGAAAAGTTTAATATTGGTGTTGAACCTGAGTTTTTCCTATTTAAACTTGATGAAAAAGGTAGACCAACAATGGAATTTTCTGATTTAGGGGGATATTTTGATCTTGCTCCAATTGATGGATCAGAAGATGTAAGAAGAGATATTGTTTTGGAATTAGAAAAAATGGGGTTTGATATGGAAGTTTCACATCATGAAGTTGCGTTTGGTCAACATGAGATCAATTTTCATTTTGATAACGCATTAGAAGCATGTGACAATATTCAAACTTTTAAGATAGTTGTCAAAAATGTCGCAAGACGTCATGGTTATCATGCTACATTTATGCCAAAACCAATTCAAGGTATTAATGGTTCTGGTATGCATACCAATTGTTCAATATCTAATGACGGAAATAATTTATTTTATGATCCAAATACTGAAAACCAATTATCTGAAACAGCACTTATGTTTATTGCCGGTGTCATGAAATACGCACAAGAATTTGCACTTTTAACTAATCCTACAGTTAATTCATATAAACGTTTAGTTCCTGGATTTGAAGCACCTTGCTACATTTCTTGGAGTGATGCAAATCGCTCTACAATGGTAAGAATACCTGCAGCACGTGGTAAATCAACTAGAATTGAAGTTAGATCTGTAGATGCTTCAGCTAATCCATATCTAGCGATGTCAGGATTATTATCTTCTGGACTTGAAGGTATTAAAAATAAGTTTAATTCCTTAACTCCAGTGAAGAAAAACTTGTTTAAAATGAGTGATCAAGAACGTAAACGTTTGGGCATAAAAAACCTTCCTGAGTCATTAAAAGAAGCAATAGAATCATTTTCAAATTCAAGTTTAATGAAGGATACTGTTGGTGATTTTCTATATTCAAAATTAATTGAAGCTAAGCAAAGAGAATGGGATGAATATAAAGTTAGAGTCACTCCATATGAGCTTGAAAAATATTTACCAATTATTTAAAGGCGTTTTCGCCTTTTTTTAATTGTTTAATAATGATATAATTTAATTAAGAAAATCGGGAGGTATTATATATGAAAGTTTGGAATCTAAATGATTTATATCATGGTTTTGATGATGTTTATGAAAAAGATTTAAAATCATTAGAAGATAAAATGGATGATTTAAAAAACTACATTTTATATCAAAAACAAGAAAACGATCAGCAATATATCGAAGGTTATTTAAAAAGAGAAGAAGAAATCGTTAAATTATCTAGGTCTTTAGCTGCTTTTGCATCACTAACGATGGCTACTGATGTTAATCATGAAATTGCACCTAAATATATGGCTAAATTACAACAAATCTTTAGAAAAGTAACTGCAGAGCAAGTTATTTTCCAAAGATATCTAGCTTCTGTTGATCTTGATAAAGTCAAAGAACATTCACATATCATTAGACAGTATTTATATCAACTTAAAAAAGATCAAGAAGATGCAAAACATATGTTATCTGAAAAAGAAGAAGTATTATATGCTAAAATGCGTGAATTTGCCTCATCAGGTTGGTCACAATTACATTCAATTACAACAGCTAATTTAGGTGTTGATTATGAAGGTAAAGAAATCACTTTAAGCGAAATTAGAAATATGGCTTATGAAAACGATAAAGATGTTCGTAAGAAAGCATACGAAGCAGAACTTAAAGCTTATGAAAAGATTGAAGATCAAGTTGCGTTTGCTTTATCTAATATTAAACGTGAAGTAACAACTATGAATGAGCTTAGAGGTTATGAATCAGCGTTATCTAAAACGTTAGGTCAATCTAATATGACTAAAGAAACTTTAGATGCGATGATTTCAGCAATGCTTGAATATCGTCCATATTTTGCTAAATATTTAAAGACTAAAGCAAAATATTTAGGGCATGAAAAGGCTTTGCCGTTCTATGATATGTTTGCACCAGTAGGAAATTTGAGTAAAACATATACTTATGAGGATGCACAAATGATTATTAAAGATGCTTTTTATGGTTTTTCTAAGCGCCTAGGAGATTTTGCGACTAAAGCATTCGACCATGAATGGATTGACGTTTATCCTAAAAAAGGTAAACGCGGTGGTGCTTTTTGTTCAAATCAACCACAAATCAAGCAATCTAGAATTATGAGTAATTTTACAGGATCACTATCTGATGTTTTAACATTAGCTCATGAACTTGGTCATGGTTATCATGGTGAAGTGATTTCAAATAATGAACCACTTCATTGGTCATATCCAATGCCTTTAGCAGAAACTGCATCAATATTTTGTGAAAAAATCGTTAATGATTATTTGTTAAAATCACTTAAAAATGATGAAGAAGTATTATCGGTACTAGAAAATTCACTTCAAGGTGATACTCAAGTAATAATTGATATTTTATCAAGATATATTTTTGAATCTAAATTATTTGAAAATGCAAATGGACCTATCAATAAAAAACAAATGAAAGAGTGGATGGTTGAGGCTCAAAAAGAAGCTTATACTGACGGGCTAGATCATGAAATACTGCATCCATATATGTGGTTAAATAAAGGACATTATTATAGTGCAGGCCTAAATTTTTATAATTTCCCTTATGCCTTTGGATTACTATTTGGAAAAGGATTATACGCTACATATCTAAAAGATCCTGATAAATTCTTAATGAATTATGATCATTTATTAGAATTGACAACTAAAACAAGTGTAGAAGAAGTTGCGAAATCAATGCAAATTGATGTCACAAGCAAAGACTTTTGGATTGCATCACTTGAACAAGTTAAAAAAGATATAGATGATGTTATTGCATTATTTAAAAAACAATAATTCTAGCAAGAGTTTAAGTTAGATAACTTAATCTTTATATGCTATAATTATATAAATAGAAGATCAAATGGAGGCTTAAAATGGACGATCAAAACTTTGAAAATCAAAATGAGATTAGTTTATTCGATTTATTTATTATATTAAAAAGGAACATCATTCTTATCTTAGGTTTTACCATTATTATCGCTATGATTACTGGAGCATATGCTTTTTTTGTAGTTAATGAAACATATGCATCAAATGCTGATGTTATGGTTCAAGTTGAAGCAGGGACTGCAAATGATGGAACATATGATTATAATACAGCTCAAAAATTACTTGCGACTATCGCAGAATATATGAGTAAAGATATCGTATTAGATGAAGTGATCAGAGATCTTGATATCGACTACACAACTAATCAAATTAGATCGAATTTATCGATAACCTCTTCAACAACAAGTTTTTTCATAAATATTAAATATGTCAACGAAGATCCTGATTTATCTAGGGACATAGTTAATTCAATTATCGATAATGCGATAGGTATTGCTAATGGAAATGTTGCTTTTTCGTCCATCAACAATAAAATTACAAGAACTTCATTTGCTGAAATAGGAACTTATGATTCTCCAAATAAACCATTATATTTAGCTATTGGTATTATTTTAGGTGGTATTGCAGGTGTCGGATTTGTATTTCTTAAAGAAATGTTAAATAACTCTTTTAATTCAAAAGAACAACTAGAAGCTGCCTTAGATATTCAAGTCTTAGGTGTTATACCTAAATTTGAAGTTAAGGAGGATTTTTAAGATGACAAAAAAGAAATTCTCAATTGGACGTTTAATTAATGGTGAAAAAAATGAAAAATATGATTACCTAGTAACCAAGCAAGATCCACTTTCATTTGTTACTGAATCTTTTCAAAAGGTCATCATCAATTTAGAATATTCAAATGTAGATAAAAATATCAAAGTTATTCAATTCACATCGACTCTTCCTTCAGAAGGTAAATCTACTTTTATATCGAATCTAGCTTATTTAATGGGTCAAAAAGGCGAAAAAATTATAGTGCTTGATTTAGATCTTAGAAAACCTAAAATGAATCGTGTATTTAGTGTAGCCAATAGAAACGGATTAACAGATTACTTATCTGGTAAGATAACATTAGAACAAGCAATTAATCACTCTGAAGATATTGGTATTGATTTTATAACTGCTGGAGAGAAAACATCTGCAGTTATCAATGTGTTAGAGACTCAAAAATTGAAAGAGTTAATTGCTAAACTTAAAGAAACATACGATTATGTTTTATTAGATACACCACCAGTTATTACAGTTTCTGATTCATTATATATATCAAAACTAGCAGACGGCGTTATATTTATTGTAGCTCAAGGAAAAGCTAAGAAGACATTAGTTAAAGAAGCTATTAAGAGCCTTAAAAATCATAATGTGAATATTTTAGGCCTAGTATTTACACAATTTGATATGAAATCTGGATATGGATATACTTACGATTATTCATATTATAGTGATGATGAATAATGATTGATATTCATACTCATATACTTCATGATGTTGATGATGGTGCTAAAGATATTGAAACTGCACTTAAATTAATAGAAATAGAAGTGAATCAAGGTGTTAATAAAATAGTTTTAACTCCTCATGTGCAATCAAGAGTAACTAGAGCTAATTTAAGCGAACATCATGAAAAATTTGAAGTTTTAAAAAATTTTGTTAAGTCAAAAAATATTAATGTTGACTTATATTTAGCTGCAGAAATTTTATATCAAGCACATATAGACACAAAATTTGATGATTATACTTTTGGCAAAGAAAAATATATTTTAATTGAATTTTCTACAAGAGCTAAAACACCTATTGAAGAGATATGTTTTGATATCATGCACTTAGGATATCAAGTGATTGTTGCACATGTTGAAAGATATCAATATTTATCGATAGATGATATCTTTAAAATCAAACAAACTGGTGCTTTACTTCAAGTAAATGCATCATCAATCTTAAATTTAGATCAACATGTATCTAAAAAAACAATTAAGCAACTTATTAAATTTAATTTAATTGATATTATTGCTTCTGACACACATAATATTGAAAAAAGACCCCCTAATTTATTAGAGGCTAAAACATATTTGAAGAAATATTATAAAGATGATGAACTAGATTTATTATTTAATAGAATTCAATTATAGCAATCACTTTTAAGTGGTTGTTTTTTTTAAATATTTATATTTAAACAAAAAACATGATATAATTTAGATACAATGGAGAGTGATTAGATATGGGTCAAATACAAATATTTAATGGATATTATTTTTTATACATTTTATCTGCGATTGCAATAACCATTTTATCTGTTAGATTTTTAAAAAATAAGAGCGATAGATTTAGACATTGGTTTATTTTTGGATTGATTATGACTAATTTCGCTGTGCATTTTTTAAAACTTTTAATCTATCCTTATTCGTTAGTTGATGAGATATGGACAAAAGTATCATTTGAAAATATCTGTGCAGCCAGCGTATTGTTATTTCCATTTTTATATTTTACAAAAAATAAAACATTAAAAGATTATATGGTTATGGTAGGTATGGCAAGTGGTATTATAACGTTTGTTGCGCCACTAGATGCAATGAGTGATTTCTTTAATGGAACTATCTTTTTAGGTCCTAGAAGTGCATTTATGTTAGAAAATATTAGATTTTATTTTGCGCATTACTTATTATTTTTAGTGCCATTTTTGATGATGCACTACAAGATGCATGAATTATCAATTAAAAGAGCTTATCGAGCACCATTTATGTTATTATTCATATTATTAGTTATCTTCATCAATGAGCTTATCATGACAGCAATCGGTTGGATTCCTAAAGAACATCTATTTGATCCAAATAAACGTAATCCATCATTTATATTTGGTTCAAGATCTTCATTTACTGGATTAGGTTTGATGGTTGGTATATTTGTTCCTAGTTTTATGATATTAACTCATCCTGTTTATGAGTTTACGTTTTATGTTCCAGTCCTATGGCAAATCATACCAGTGATGGTATATGGTGGATTAATTTCTTTAACATTTTGTATCATTTATGATAAAGAAGAAACCATTTTGTACTTTAAAAACTTATTAAAGCCTAGGTTACTTAACCAAGAAGAAAAACAAAATATATAAACGCTTTGACTAATTAAATTTTGGGAGGAAGTTATGGAAAACAAAGCCAAAGGATTTACTTATGTTAAAACACCCTTTAATTACATCTCATATTATAAAGATGGCAAATGGGATGAAGGTGTTTTAAGAGAAGAAGACACATTGACTATTTCTGCAACATCAACATCACTGCATTATGGTCAACAAGCATTTGAGGGCTTAAAAGCCTATAGAAGAAAAGATGGAAATATTAATCTATTTAGAGTTTTAGACAACGCTAAAAGATTTCAAGACTCATGTGAACGTTTAATGATGCCTAAGGTAGCATTAGATGTTTTTGTTGAAGCAGTTAAAAAAACCGTTTTAGCAAACCATGAATTTGTGCCACCATATGGCACTAATGCAACCCTTTATGTTAGACCATTTATCATAGGTGTTGGAAATAATCTTGGACTACGTCCAGCAAAAGAATATATATTTAGTGTTATAGTTTCACCAGTTGAATCTTATTTCGATGGACCATTAAAGCCTGTTGATATGATAACTTCAGATATTGATCGTGCTGCACCTCATGGCACAGGACATGTTAAAGTTGGTGGCAATTATGCAGCTAGCTTATATCCACAAGTTCTTGCAAGAGAAAAGGGATTTGCGGACACTATTTTTCTAGATCCAAGAACTCATACAAAAATTGAAGAAGTCGGCGCTGCAAACTTCTTTGCAATCACTAATCAAAAAGCTTATATAACACCTAAGTCACCTTCAATATTAAATAGTATCACTAATAGAACCTTAAGATATATCGCAAGACACATGCTTATTTTAGATGTTGAAGAAACAGATATATTTATTGATAAACTTGATCATATTGCTGAAGCAGGTGCTTGTGGCACAGCAGCTCTAGTAACACCAATTGCTACAATTACTCATAATGATCATGTCCATCAGTTTAAATGTCATAAAGAAATGGGACCTATTACCAAACAATTATATGATACAATTGTAGGCATACAGGTTGGAGATATACCTGATCCAAGTAACTGGATTACAATTTTAAAACCTTAAGGAGTAAAATATGGAAAATCAGCCAGAGCATAAAATTTATCATTGGCTAGTCAAGTATCATAAAATCATCTCAGTTGTTATAACCATCGTTATGCTTGTGGCTTTTTACTTTTACATTAAAGCACTAAACAATAATCATTTATCACATACGCATGTGATGTATTTAGTGATTGTATTTGCTGGTAGTGTTTTAGGGTATGGTTTTGGAATTGCGACTGGAATTATTGCAGGTATACTGGTTGGACCACTTATGCCATACGATTTAATTACAGGAGAAATGCAGTTGTTTTCAGATTGGGCTTTTAGATTAATCATGATGGTTATTGTTGGCGCAATGAGCGGATATTTCTCTAAAAATTATCGATACGTTCAAAATCGTATCAAATCGATAACAAATGTTAATGTTGAATCTAATTTATTTAACATAAACTATCTCAATGAGTATAATTTTAATGATGATGAACCATATCTAATCATGTCTATGGTTATCGCTAATTATAAAACCATCTCTGATGTCGTTGGCTATAAAGCTTATTATGAATATATACAAAAGATTAATGAAACTTTAAAAGTTCATTTTCCAGATAGTGTATTAATACAAGTTGCAACTAATAAGTTATGGTTTATTACTAAATTACACAATTTCAATCAACATATTGATGATATCGTCAAAGATATCAAAAAAATAAATCATATTTCGGATACTAAACTATTCGTGGATTTCGGTTTAGGATTTCATCAAATCAGAATAGATAAAAAAAATATCATTACAAACTACTTTATTGATACTGATCTTGCAGCAAATCAAGCTTTAGAAAAACACATTTTATATACGAAGTTCGCAAATATTGAAACAACTAAAAAATTCGAGTATGAATTGCTTTCAGAATTTGATTCAGCGCTAATAGATGGACAAATCTATTTAGAATATCAACCTAAAATAGATTTAAAAACAAGAAAACCTATAGGTCTTGAAGCTTTAATTAGATGGTATCATCCTACAAAGAAAATGATTTATCCAGATCAATTTATACCAGCAGTTGAAGAAACATCTTTAATTCATAAGATGACAGAAGAAGTCTTTCGTAAATCTCTTGTTTATCATCAAAAATTAAAAGAAAAAGGTATTGAAATACCTATATCAATCAATATTTCCACTAAAAATTTATATGATGTAAGTTTTTATAATCAAATGATCCATATATTTTCAACTTTTGATGTGAAACCAAGTATGGTTGAATTAGAAATAACAGAAACAGTTTTAATGGAAAAACCAGAACTTAGTAAACAAATCTTAGAAAAATTTGCAAATTTTGGATTTAAGATTGCGATTGATGACTTTGGTAAAGGGTATTCATCGTTAGCATATTTAGCACAATTTCCAATTAATACGATTAAAATTGATCGTTTCTTCACATCTACCATATTGATTTCACCAACTGCTCAAGCCATTGTGAAAGCAACCATCAATTTAGCATTACAGTTAGGCTATGAAGTATTAATCGAAGGCGTAGAAGATCTAAAGACTGCCAATTTAATGGAGTCTTATGGATGTCATACAGCGCAAGGTTATTACTTTATGAAACCCCAAAAAGAAATAACTATCACAGAATATTTAAGTGCTCAATATAGGTAAACCAAACAGGGGGTACTATATGAGGAGAAAACGCATTATATTTTTGTTGGAAGTAGCTATCTTACTAGCTGGTCTAATCTACATCATTGTCTCTATTTAATCAAAAAAGGACATTTATTTCATTTTAAATGAATGTCCTTTTTGTTTATATATTTATACTTATTATTTATTTGATAAGACTTGGTTTATCTACTAACTGATATCTACCCTGAATAATATCAAATTCTGTTTGTGTGTTGCTGTTTTCCCAAATTGAAAAGATAATAATTAAAATGACTGAATAAGCAACTACATATTGCACATTATCTATGATCCCATGGATTTGACTTGCTAGATATCCGATCATAAATAATGATTTTTCTAATGTTATAGATCTAAAGAAAAATGATGCGACTTGAATATAATGAACACATAAAGCAATAAATCCAAAGAGTCCCATAGCTGCAAATGTTTGAACAATCGTAGAATGATACATAAATAGTCTTGTGTCTGGATTTAACTGTTGTAGTGATAACCAACCTCCACCGAAGATTGGATGCGCTTTAAAGACTTCATAGCCTTGTCTGTAGATATCTAGACGACCTGACGAAAACTCGTTTAGATCTTGACCAAATGATTGAACAAATGTATCCCACCATTTAAATAATGCTTCTTGGTAGATGAAAAAGATGATGAAGATGAGTAGGAAAAAAGCGAGCATTTGAATGAGTTGGATTCTATGTCCTTTAACTAAATTAAAAATCATGACTCCTAGAAAACTAAATGCAAATCCAATAATACCACCACGAGATTCAGATAGAATGACAACGATTACTGGAACGACCATGATAAACCATAAATACATATTCTTAAATGGTTTTTTGTAGATGAAATAAATATATGATGGAAATGTTAAAGCGATATAAAAACACATATCGTTTATATTTGCCCATCCTAGATTTCTTCCCCATCCAACAAATAAACGATCAACGAACTCTAGTTCAGGATATAGCATAAAGCCTCTATACAAATAGATACCTACTTGAAGTGTCAATAGTATATTTGCTAAAACCATGATTTTAAAAATATATGAAATATGACCTTTTACAGTAGAAGTTAAAAATAGATAAAAACCTAAATAAGCAAATCCTACAAGTGAAATAGGTAGTGATTCTATGTCAAAAGGTAAGAAAAATAATGATAAAACATATGCAAAAGCAATTAGTAAGAAACCTAAAGTAAAATATCCCTTTTTAAAGGTGGGTTTAAATCTTATAAAATGAATGATTGGACCTAAAAAGATAAGTCCTAATGCAATATAGATCCATGCAAAACTAACAGCTGTTTCAAATGTCATATCACTTTTATTTAAGATAAAAACAAAAGACATTAGTATAGGGGTTATATAAAGTGTATTTTTAAATAATATTAAAATGATAAACATGAGTGATATTAAAATAAAAAAACCACTAATGTTATATATGTTAAATGCATGGGGTGGCGTTTCTTGATAAAATGACCAAGAGATTAATGTCAGCGCAAAGATGATTGCGATATAAACACCACTATTTAAGAAACGTTCGATGTGTTTCATGCTTGCCTCCTTGATGACTTATTACTATTATATGATTTTTTAAAACATATTCAAAGAAAAAGAACGCATTTTATGCGTCCTTTGTTAGTAATTGTAATAATTTTTTAGCAGCTTCTTGTGGACCATCCATTTGTTTTCCCTTGATAGCTAGTCTAGTGTATAGTTCTCCAACCTTTGTTTTTGATTTATAAAGCAGTGAAAATATGTTATCAATAATTGGATCAGTAAGTTCTTTTTGTTGAACTGGTCCAAAAGGATTGGCAAAATAACTTTCAACTAATCCAACTTCGGCTGTCGTGCCTTTCGCAAATCTTCTTCCTAATTTAAAGACTTCTAAAGCCTCATCAAGATGTTCATAATATTTTAAGCCTTCTTCGGTGTCTATATAGTTATTTGCGTAGAATAAGTAATCAACTTTATGATCTTCAACGATAAAATTATATGTCGATACAGGTAGAATAACTCTAGCATTAATTTGGTCAGGGTTTAAAAAGATAGCGCGATCCATTTCTTGATACGCATATCCTGCATCTAGGTCATCTAATCTTACGAATGCACCGATTTCTGTACCATTGGCATATATTTCCCTGTTTTTTATGAAAAAGGTTCCCATATCGTCAAATATGACGCGCATATCTTTGATATAATCTTTGCCTATGATTCTTAAGGCTTCTAGTGTCTCGGATTTACCTGCACCACTATCACCAATAACTGCAATATTTTTATCTTTATTATTTTTTAGTAATACCTTGACCATTGCTCCATGAATCGGTAGATTGTCATGATCAATTTGGTAAATGTTATGAAGTGTTAATAACATCTTTTTTAAATATCCAAAATAGTCATTTTTATCTAGTCTAGATACAACACCAATATAATAATTTTCTTTTAAATCTTTATAATATGTACAATCAAAATCATTTTCTCTTACACCGTAAACATAAATTAAATCTGGTTTAGTATGTTCATATTCACTAAAACTAGCTGGTTCGAATAAATTACTTAAAGCAATTCCATGATGTAGAAAATCTCTATGAATATAGACAAAAGCAATGAGTTTTCCAACTTTAATAGGATAACAAATGTAGTGAAGCTTGTTCATTGAAATATGGTCAAGTGGATTTACATTTATTTCTTTAAATAAACCTTCTCGTTTATTTGATTTTGAATAAATAATAAATGGAGGTCTAGTTAGTATATCTTGAATGAAATTGACGTTTTGAAGATTTTGATAAGTCATATGATTGCTAAATTTATGAGGCATTAAAACAATATTTGCGTTAACACCCGCAGGAAGCTGTCTAAATGTTAAGAAGTTTCTACCTAAGATCTTTTGTGTAACAGTTCTATATAGGACTAAAATTTTTTGATTAAACTGATCAGATTGTGAAACAAGCGTCTCAGCATGTGATTGATGAGGAAATCTTTTATTTCCTAAAATCATACCGATACGTTCTAATTTTCTCCAGTAATCATAAAAACTTTCTGTAAATCTATAAAATTCATTACGATTTTTTATTAAAGGTATTAACGAAGGATTCTTCTTATCGATATCTTGATAATCATAGATAAGAAGCAGTTTATAGGCATCGTGAATCATTGAGATTCTTATGCCCTTAAAGCTTTGAATCAAAGCATTTTTTTCTAATCTAAGTTTTCTAATGTATTGTGCCAATACCATTTCAAAACTTTTAGAAGATACGATGTTGACCTCGCTATCACATAGAGATGCGTTAAAGTTTATGAGTGCGTAATTATTTGTTAAATGAAATCTTTTCATGTCATCAATCCTTTTCTTGTTTTAACTATTTTACCATAAATCGAAAAAAAAAATATCTAGCAACTAGATATCTTTTCTATAACAACGTCTACGTTTATGTTCTTTTACATCAAAGTTTTTCCATTGATTTTGAATGCCTGCATTAAGTTCTAATTCAGGACCAGATTCAGCAAATTTAACACCGTGCTTAGCTCCAGTTATTATACCATCTTCAAACATTAACGCGATGATTCCTCTACCTTGATGATTAGGATCGATTGCGATGAAATATAAGTCGATAACATCATAGTGTTTTAAACCCCATAAGAGTCGAATCCAGCCAAACGGAAATAAATGTCCATTGTTTTTCTTATTGACAATTGCTAGACTTGGCATGATAACAGTAAACCCGACAATTTTTTTCTCTTTATCAAGTACAAACCAAATATATTCTAGTTGTACAAGAGCAATCATTTGTTTAATATAGTAATCCATAACTTTATTAGTTATAGGGAAAAATCCATATAACTCTTCAAATGCAACATTATACATATCAAATGCTTCATATATATATTTAAACAATTGTTTTTTCTTGGTGCATTTAACGAGTTCATAACCATAACGTTTTCTAGCAATTTCAGCACCACGCTTGATTTTATCTGAAACTTCTGTTGGCCACTGAATTTGTTTTTCTGTCCAATCAACATCTTTTAAGAAGCCTAGTTTTTCTAAATGTACCATATAGTATGGATGATTATAGATAGTAATAAACATATTTAATTGGTCAAATCCATCAACTAATAAGCCTTGTCTATCTAAATCAGTAAAGCCAATAGGTCCTATGATTTCATTCATGCCTTTTTCTTTGCCCCAAGATTCGATCTTAGCAATTAATGCTTTAGTCACTTCAAAATCATCGATCATATCAATTCTCGTAAATCTAACTTGCTTTTTGTTAAAAGCGTCATTTAATTTATGATTAATAATACCTGCAATCCTCCCAACGATTTTTCCATCTTTATAGGCAAGAAAACGAATGGAATCGCAGTATTCGTGAACTGGATTTTTCTTCGGATTAAAGACGTTTCTTTCATCCATAGATAATGCTGGAACAAACTCATCTACTTTTTTATAGAGCTTGTTTGGAAACTCTGTAAACCGTATACCATCTAACAATGTACTGACTTCTTTAAGTGTAATCATACTTGTAACCTCCATCACATAAAGTTATTTTATATCAATTTGTGAAATTGTGCAATCTTTAGTTAAAATACTTTGATTAAAATAAATATATGTTATAATAGAAAAGGTCGAATTAAAAAATTGATACATACCAAAAATATTTAAAAGGAGTAAGAATATGAAAGTAGAAAAACTATCAACAAACCGTGTGAAATACACATTTGAAGTCACACCAGAAGAATTTGAACATGGATTAGATCATGCATTTGATCATGTAGCAAAAGATGTAGAATTAAAAGGATTTAGAAAAGGTAAAGTGCCTAGAAACATTTATGAAACTAAGTTTGGTGTTGAATCTTTATATGAAGAAGCAATTAACCATGTCTTACATCATAAATATCATGATGCACAAAATCATCCTGATTATGAAATCGTAGGTCAACCTGATGTTAATGTTGACTTTGCTAATATCAAAAGAGGCGAATCTTTTGAAGTATCATTTGATGCACCTGTAAAACCTGAAGTTAAATTAGGTGAATACAAAGGATTAGAAGTAAAAGCTATTAAGACTGACGTATCTGATGCTGAAGTTGATGCTGAAATTAAGAACTTATTAGGTGAAAAATCTGAGTTAGTTGTTAAAGAAGGTAAATTAGAATCTGGCGATACAGCAATTTTTGATTTTGAAGGATTTTTAAAGGGTGAACCATTTGAAGGCGGTAAAGCTGAAAATTACCAATTAGAAATCGGATCAAATCAATTCATTCCAGGATTTGAAGAACAAATGGTGGGTATGAGTACAGGTGAAGAAAAAGATTTATCAGTAAAATTCCCTGAAAATTATCAAGCAGAAAACTTAGCTGGTCAAGATGTTGTCTTTAAAGTAACACTTCATGAAGTTAAAACTAAAAACTTACCAGAATTAAATGATGAGTTTGTTGCAACTTTAGAAAAAGAAAATGTTAAGACTGTTGAAGAACTTAAAAAAGCAACTAAAGAACAATTAGAAACTGCTAAGAAAAATGAAGCTGAACAATCTATTACTGCAGAAGTCATTGAAAAAGTTGTTAATGCAGCTGAATTAGACATTCCACAAGCAATGATCGATGATGAAATTAAGCAATATAAAGAAAATATCGCAAATCAAGCTAAACAATATGGTTTAGAATATGATATGTTCTTACAAATGAATGGTATTACACCTGAACAATTTGATGCTCAAGTTCAAGTTGAATCAGAAAAAAGAGTACGTACTACTTTAGTAATTGAAGAAATCGCAAAAGTTGAAGGTATTAAAGCAACTGAAGAAGAATTGACATCAAAATACGAAGAGTTAGCGGCACAATACAAGATGGAAGTTGATGAAATTAAAAAGTATATTCCAGCTTCAATCTTAGAAAAAGACGTTATTGTGAACAAAGCATATCAATTTGTATTAGATAGCGCTAAAAGAGTTTAAATAATTTGAAGGGAAAATGCCATTTCCCTTCTTTTAAAAAAAAGAAATTGGCACTCATTCATATTGATTGCAAATACTGAAAAATATGCTATAATATGAATGAATATAAAAGGATGTGAATATATGGAACTAGCAAAAAATCTTCCTGCAATCATTGTTCGTGGAACAATGCCTATTCCAAAT
Organism: uncultured Acholeplasmataceae bacterium; assembly: GCA_927441705.1. Lineage (GTDB taxonomy): Bacteria > Bacillota_I > Bacilli_A > Acholeplasmatales > Acholeplasmataceae > Mariniplasma. The sequence continues at coordinate 36,728 of CAKMKH010000033.1, forward strand.
AATGATTTTAGAATTGAAGTTGGACGTAAGATCTCTTTAAAAGCTGTTGAAGAAGCTGAAAAGAATTTTGGATCTTATGTGATCGTTTTAATTCAAAAAAATCCATTAATAGAGGAACCAACAGCACAAGATATCGAGAAATATGGCGTTTTAGCCAAGATTCAAATGAAAATTAAATTACCTAATGAAGCATATAAAGTAAAATTATCTATCTTAAGCCGTATATCGGTTAAAGATTATTTTATCACGGAACCTTACTATGTCGTTGAATACAACGAACAAGAAACCGTGCTATCAAATACGGATGAAGAAGTTACTTTAGTTAAAATGGTTGTTAATGAAGTTGCACAAAATCAACAAACTATTTTACAACCAAATAATCAAGTCATGGAAAAAATTCAACAAGGTTTGACTAGTGAAAAAGTTTGTGACATGATTGCGTTTAATTTAAAGACTAATGAACAAGAAAAATATAAGTACTTAGAAGAAAATGATTTAAATAAACGTTTACGTATGGTTTTAGAGGATATTAATAAACAAAAGATGATTGTTGATCTTGAACAAAAGATTAATGAAGAAATCAAAAAATCTATTGATGACAATCAAAAAGAATATTACCTTCGTGAAAAAATGCGTGCAATTCAAAATGAATTGGGCGATAAAGCTAAAAAAGAAGAAGAAATTGATGAATTAAGAACTAAAATCTTAAAAGCGAAGATGCCTAAGACGATTGAAGAAAAAGCTCTTGCTGAGCTTTCTAGATACCAATCTACCCCTTCTGCAATGGCTGAATCATCAATCATTAAGACATATCTAGATTTACTTGTTGATCTTCCATGGAAGAAAGCAAGTAAAGATAATTATGATTTAAAAAAGGTTCAAGATAAACTTGATGAAAATCATTACGCTTTAGAAAAAGTTAAAGAACGTATTATTGAATATCTTGCTGTTAAGATTATGACAAAACGTAATCCACAAACTATTTTATGTTTAGCAGGTCCTCCAGGGGTTGGTAAAACATCACTCGCAATTTCAATTGCAGAAGCACTTAATAGAAAATTTGTTAAGCAATCACTTGGTGGTGTTAGAGACGAATCTGAAATTAGAGGTCATAGAAGAACATATATTGGCGCAATGCCAGGTAGAATCATTAAGGGTATGAAAGATGCGAAAACCGTTAATCCTGTCTTCTTATTAGATGAAATCGATAAGATGAGTAGTGATTTTAAAGGTGATCCAGCATCTGCAATGCTTGAAGTGTTAGACCCTGAACAAAACGCTAAGTTTAGTGATCATTATTTAGAAGAACCTTATGATTTATCACAAGTACTCTTCATTACGACAGCAAACTACTTAGAAAATGTACCTGCTCCACTTAGAGATAGAATGGAAATTGTTGAGTTATCAAGTTATACAGAACAAGAGAAATTCCAAATCGTAAGACGTCACTTAATTAAAAAACAACTTAAAGCTCATGGTATTACTGAAAAAGACTTCACAATCACTGATGAATCTATCTATCATATTATTCAACACTATACTAGAGAAGCTGGTGTTCGTGAAGTTAATCGATATATTGGTGCTTTAATTAGAAAAGGTATTAAAGAAATCTTATTAAAGAAAATATCTAAGATTGAAATTAATGTTGACAATTTAGTACATTACATAGGAAAACAAAAATATACACATAATTTAGCTGATGAAAAAGAACAAATTGGAGTTGCAACAGGACTTGCTTATACAGCGTTTGGTGGAGATACACTACCTGTAGAAGTCACTTACTATAAAGGCAAAGGCCAATTAGTTTTAACAGGTAAACTAGGCGATGTAATGAAAGAATCAGCACAAACTGCACTTTCATTTGTAAAAGCAAATAGCGAAGTTTTAGGACTTGATCCTAAGTTGTTTGAAGAAAATGATTTCCATGTGCATGTGCCAGAAGGTGCTATTCCTAAGGATGGTCCATCTGCAGGTATTACAATTGCGACTGCAATCGTATCTGCTGCAACACAAAAATTTGTAAGAAAAGATTTAGGTATGACAGGTGAAATCACGCTTAGAGGATATGTACTTCCTATTGGTGGCTTAAAAGAAAAATCAATTGCTGCACATAGAAGTGGATTAAAAACCATTATCATTCCTAAAGAAAATGAAAAGGATATCGACGATATTCCTGATGAAGTAAAACAAGCGCTAGAAATCATTCCAGTTGAAAATGTACACGAAGTCTTTAAAATTGCGCTTAAATAAGATATAATAAAAGTAGTCTTTGGACTACTTTTTTTTAAACTAAAGGATGTGAAAAAATGATTAAAGAAGCAATTTATGTTAAAAGTTTAACTGATATAAAAGATCAACCGGAACGCTTACCCCAAGCATTATTACTTGGAAGAAGTAATGTCGGTAAAAGTTCTTTTATCAATAGTTTGACACATAGAAAGAATTTAGCTAGAGTTTCAAAAACACCAGGGAAAACATTATTACTTAATTTTTATTTAATCAATCAATCCTTTTATTTAGTAGATGCCCCAGGCTATGGATATGCAAGAAGATCTAAATCAACTAAAGATGATTTTATAATTATTATCGAATCTTATTTATTAAATAATACAGATTTAAAATTTGTTGGTCTACTTATTGATTTTAAAGTGGGTCCTACAAAAGATGATATAGCTATGTATAATTTTTTAAGAGAATTAGGGTTAGAAATTGTCATTATTGCGACTAAAAAAGACAAAATTCCAAAAACGAAACAATATAAACAAGAAAAATTGATAAAATCAATGATGGGTAATCCAAAAACAATGATTTCAATTAGTAATGTTACCAAAGAAAATATGAATGTTATAGAAAACTTATTTTTAGATAAACTTATTGGGGGGAATATTGATGCGTAATGTTTTAATTGTCACAGATTCAACAGCTGATTTGTCGAAAGAGATGCTTGATCAAAACTATATAAAATCCGTACCACTCTATGTTTTATTTAAAGATCAAGCATATAAAGATGGTATAGATATTGATACTGAAGCACTTTATCAAAAGGTAGAAGAAACTAATGAACTTCCAAAGACTCAAGCAGTTTCGCCAGGAGATTTCATTAATTTTTTTAAACCTTATATTGATAAAGACTATGATATTGTCTATATTGGTATTGGATCTAAGATTTCAGCAACCTTTCAATCAGCATTAATCGCTCAAAGTGAATTTGGTACTGATCGTATCTTTTTAGTCGATTCAAAAAACTTGAGTAGTGGCATTGCTTTATTAGTATTAAAAGCTAAAGACTTAAGAGATCAAGGTTTTTCTGCTAAAGAAATATGCAATAAGATTACAAAATTAGTACCTTTAGTTAGAAGCCAATTTGCGATTAAAACACTAGATTATCTGCATAAAGGCGGTAGAGCAAGTGGTACAGCTAAACTTGTTGGAGGCATTTTAGGCATTAAACCTATAATCCAAGTTAGAGATGGAAAACTAGATGTTTATAAGAAGCCAGCTGGTAAGATGAGTAGAGCTCTAGACATCATGTTAAATGATTTTTTTGAAGCTTTTGACAATAATAATCTTGACCTAGATTATGTTATGATTACACATTCCCTAGCTTCTAAACATGCTAAATATATGATTGAAAAGGTTGAATCAAAAATGAAAATTAATCATTTGATTGAATCAAATGCTGGATGTGTGATTAGTGCACATTGTGGCGCTGGCACCATTGGTATTTTATATATTGTGAAAGCGTAGGTTGACATATGAAAATATTAGTTACTGGTGGTACTGGATATATTGGTTCTCATACAGTTGTCGAGCTGATCAATGCTAAACATGAAGTTGTTATCGTAGATAATTTGGTCAATTCTAGTAAAGATGTCCTTGATCAATTGAAAGAAATTACAGATAGACATATTGATTTTTATGAAATTGATTGTACTGATGAGAAATTATTAGAACCTATTTTTAAGAACCATCAATTTGATGGTGTTATTCATTTTGCTGGACTTAAAGCCGTTGGTGAAAGTGTAGTTATGCCTTTAAATTATTATCATAATAATGTTTTATCAACCATTGTTGTATCTAATTTAGCGCTTAAGTATCAAGTTAAAAAATTTGTTTTTTCTTCAAGTGCAACTGTTTATGGTGATCAAGAAGTTCCATTTGTTGAAACAATGAACTTACTACCAACAACTAACCCTTATGGTGAAACTAAAGCGATGAGTGAACGAATTTTAAGAGACGTTGCGCATGCAAATAAAGATTTCAAAGTGTCATTATTAAGATATTTTAATCCAGTTGGTGCACATGAATCTGGTTTAATCGGTGAAGCTCCAAATGGAATACCTAATAATTTAATGCCTTATGTAAGTAGGGTAGCTAAGAAAAAACTAGAGTTTTTATCTATTTTTGGAAATGATTATGACACACCTGATGGGACTGGCATCAGAGATTATATTCATGTAGTTGATCTTGCTAAAGGGCATGTACTCGCAATCGAAAAATTAAAAGATTCTATTGAAGTATATAACTTAGGTACAGGTCAAGGCGTTTCTGTACTAGAACTAGTTCATGCTTATGAAAAAGTTAATGAAGTTAAAGTGCCGTATAAAATCGTAGAAAGACGTCCTGGAGATATTGCAAGTTCTTATGCTAATCCTAATAAAGCTTTTAAAGATTTAGGATGGAAAGCTGAAAAAACGATATTTGATATGTGCAAGGATGCTTGGAAATTTGAAAAACATTATCAAGAAAAATAACTTGTTTTATAGATGAAGTTATGCTAATATATTGACATAAGCGATGAATAGGAAGAGTAATTATCTATTTTAGTAAAAGAGACAGATTGAAATGGTGTAAGATCTGACAAAATGATAATGAAGGTAGCCTAGGAGCTCTTTTGATGAACTGATAGTAGTTAAAAGCGTAAGTCTTGCGTTAAAAGATTTGAGGGCTAGATTTTTATCTAGAACTAAGGTGGTACCGCGATTATATTCGTCCTTAGATTTTATCTAAGGGCGTTTTTTTATAGGTGAAAGATGAAAACATTGGTGACTAAACGTCTTATCTTAAGAGATTTAAGACAAACTGATTTAAAAGCATTTAATCATTATGCTAAAAAACCAAATATTGGACCAGCAGCAGGATGGGCACCGCACAAATCATTAGAAGAATCACATAAGATTTTAAGTATGATGATTCATGAACAAGAAGTGTGGGGTATTACTTTAAAACAAGATGATAGCTTAATTGGAACGATTGGTCTTCACGTAAGAAACTTTGACAATGCCATTGAAAATAGAAAAGAAATCGGCTATGTTATTGATGATACATATTGGGGTCAAGGGTATATGGTTGAGGCTGTGCTAAAAGTCTTAGAATTTGGGTTTTTAACACTTGAACTAGATGAAATCACTTGTGGTCATTCGGTTGTTAACCAAAGATCAAAAAGAGTCATCGAGAAAACAGGATTTACATATACGCATATTGAATCTAGACATGATGCTTATCAACAAGATATTGATATCATGATGTATTTAATGACAAAAAAACAATATAAGGAGTTGATGAAAGATGACAAATTTAAAACCGAAGTATGATTTTAAAGAAGTTGAACTAAATAGATATCAGACATGGCTTGATAAGGGCTATTTTAAATCTGGTGTAAATAAAGAAGCGAAACCATTCACGATTGTTATTCCACCACCAAACGTTACTGGAAAACTACATTTAGGTCATGCATGGGATAACACATTACAAGATATTATTATTAGACGTATGCGTATGAAAGGCTATGATGCACTATATCTTCCTGGAATGGATCATGCTGGTATAGCAACGCAAGCGAAAATTGATGCTAGATTAAAAGAACAAGGCATCTCTAGATATGATATCGGAAGAGATAAGTTCTTAGAACATGCATGGGCATGGAAAGAAGAGTATGCTGATTTCATTAAGACACAATGGGCAGCATTAGGAAATTCTCTAGATTATGATAAAGAAAGATTTACGCTTGATGATAAACTTAATCAAGCTGTTAATAAGGTATTTTTAGACCTTTATGAAAAAGGGTTAATATATCGTGGGCATAGAATCATTAATTGGGATGTTGAAGCGAAAACTGCTTTATCTAATATTGAAGTAGAACATGAGGAAACCAATGGACAACTCTATTATTTTAGATATCCTTTAGTTGATCAAACCGGATATATGGTGATTGCGACCACACGTCCTGAAACCATGTTTGCCGATCAAGCATTAATGGTCCATCCAGAAGACCAAAGATATTTAGCTTATATTGGAAAAAAAGTATATATACCTGGTACTAAAGTTCAAATTCCAATCATTTTAGATGATTATGTTGATATGACTTTTGGGACTGGTGTTGTTAAAGTTACACCAGCACATGACCCAAATGACTTTGAAGTCGGAAAAAGACATCATTTGGACATGCCTTTATGTATGCATGAAGATGGCACAATGAATGAAATGGCTCATCAATATAACGGTATGGAAAGATTTGAATGTAGAAAACAATTGATTAAGGATTTAGAAGCTCTTGATTTAGTTGATAAAATTGAAGCATATACAAACAATGTTGGTTATAGTGAACGTACTGGGGTTGTTGTAGAACCTAGATTATCACTACAATGGTTTGTTAAGATGGACGAATTATCAACTCGTGCGCTTGAAAAATCAGTAGCGGAATTTGTGCCTAATCGTTTTAAAAAGATTTTTATAAATTGGATGACAGATACACAAGACTGGTGTATCAGTCGTCAATTGTGGTGGGGTCATAGAATTCCTGCATGGTATAAAGGTGATGAAGTATGTGTTCAAGTAGATTCACCTGGGATAGACTGGGTTCAAGATGAAGATGTACTAGATACATGGTTTAGTAGTGCATTATGGCCTTTTTCAACATTAGGTTGGCCAGAACAAACAGAAGACCTTAAACGCTATTATCCGACACAAGTAATGGTTACAGGCTATGATATCATTTTCTTTTGGGTTGCTAGAATGATTTTTCAAGGCTTAGAATTCACAAACCAAGATCCTTTTGAAAGAATTTTAATTCACGGTCTCATTAGAGACAGTGAAGGTAAGAAGATGAGTAAATCGCTTGGAAATGGTGTTGATCCAATGGATGTTATTGATGCTTATGGTGTTGATGCACTCAGATATTTTTTAACAACCAATTCTGCACCTGGATCAGATTTACGTTATGAAGAAGATAAAGTTGAATCTTCATGGAACTTTATAAACAAACTATGGAACATCACAAGATTCATTACGATGAATATTGATGATATAAACGTAGAAAAAGAAGGCGATTTCAATTTACAAGACACATGGATATTATCTAGATTGTCAGAGACGATCAAAGAAGCAGATTACAACTATGACAAATTTGAATTCGGTGAAGTGTCTCGTGCCTTATATCACTTCATTTGGGAAGATTTTGCCAATTGGTATGTTGAATTCGCAAAAGTTGCACTACAAGATCAGTCTCAAAGAAAAACAACACAATGGGTCTTATTAAAAGTATTAAAAGCGATATTAAAACTAATGCATCCATTTATACCATTTGTTACTGAAAAATTATTTTTAGAAATATCAGATGAAGAAACTATTATGTTAAGCAAGTGGCCAGAGGCTGAATTTATCGATCATAAAGCTCTTGATTACTTTAAAGAAGTTAAAGATGCAATTACTAAAGTAAGAAATTTAAGAGCTGAATACCAAGTAATTCCATCTAAGCCACTAGACATTGAATTAGTAATTGAAGATAAAAAAGATCTTGAATTGTTTATTTCACAAAAAGCATATTTCAAAAAATTCTTAAATGCTAATGATTTAGTAATTTCAAAAGCATTAGAAACAAAACAAGAAACAATTCTTTTAGTCGGATCTAAAATACTCACATACGTCTTAAAAGCTGATATTATTGATGAAGAAAAAGAAAAAGCAGATTTACTTAAACAACAAATCGAACTAGAATCTGAAATTAAGCGTAGTGAAAATTTACTTAGCAATGAGAAATTTGTTTCAAAAGCACCAGAAGCTAAACTTAATTTAGAAAAAGAGAAGTATGAAGATTATAAAAAACAGTATGAAATTATCGTTGAAAAACTAAAAAATATGTTTAAAAATCTTAATGATGCAGTCTCTTGGATCGAGACTCAAATTAAATTTAAACCTAAAACAGATTTAAAAAGAATGGCTTTTGCAGTTGAACTGCTAAAGCTTTCTTTTGATGATGTGAAATTAATCCATGTTGCTGGTACTAATGGTAAAGGATCTGTTTGTTCTTATTTAACTCATATTTTATTAGAGCAAGGTCTTTCTGTAGGTACTTATACATCACCATATTTAATCGAATTTAACGAACGTATTAGACTTAATGGTGAAAATATATTAGATAGTGATTTATTATCTGAAATCAATTTTATTCATGATTTCAATGAAGAGTTTGTAACTCTTTATGGAGAGAATTTAGCATTTTTCGAGCTTATCACATTAGCTGCACTTCATTATTATAACCATAAAGATGTTGATGTCATCATTATGGAAGTAGGATTAGGTGGATTGTTAGATGCTACTAACGTATTAAATTATGACGTATCTTTAATTACCAATATAGGTTTTGATCACATGAAACAATTAGGCAATACACTGGAATCTATTAGTTATAACAAATTAGGTATTTTAAAGGCTGGTAATCATTTAATCACAACCGTTGATGAATCTCTATTTGATGTGTTTCATCATTTGATTAAAGATAAACAAGTAACTTCAAAATTTATTAAGAAATCTGATTATAAGATAGTTAAACATAATCCTATAGCATTTACTTATAGACATGATATTTATGAGCTTTCGTTGCTTGGAGAATACCAAGTCTTAAACGCGATACTTGCTTTAGAAGCTAGTTTATACTTATATCCAACTATGGATAACAACAATGTAAAGAAAGCCTTAAAAAGGGCTATATGGGCTGGTAGATTAGATAATGTAGGTGATAAAGTCTTTATAGACAGTGCACATAATACACACGCACTTCTTGCTTTAGAAGAAACGCTTAAAGATACATTTAAAGAAAAACGAGTTTGTATTTTATTTAGTGCCTTAGCTGATAAAGACATTAAAGCAATGCTAGATATTATGAAGAGATTTGCATATAAGATTGTATTAACTTCATTTGATGATGTTAGGTTTAAAGATCTTGATGAGTTTGCATCAGATGATATCACTTATATAAAAGATTTTAATCAAGCATATCTTCATTTGACAAATAACTTAAAAGATGATGAAATCTTATTGATTACTGGGTCACTACATTTTGCTGGATTTGCGAAAAAAACATTAATAAACAAGTAAAATAACAAACATCTTCTTATCATGAGTTATAAGGAGATGTTTTTATATGTATTTAGTTAAAGAAATGCCAAAAGAAGAAAGACCTAGAGAAAGGTTAATTAAGTTAGGGGCGAAATCATTATCTAATGATGAGTTATTAGCCATTTTGTTTAGAACGGGTTATCATGATTTATCTGTAATTGAATTATCAAAACAAGTTTTATATCAACTAAGATCTCTTGATGATTTAAAGAAACTGACTTATGAAGAACTGTTAAAGGTTAAAGGTATTAAAAGTGCGAAAGCTACAACTTTATTAGCAGCTATAGAACTTGGTTATAGACTTGCTTCATTTAAGAGAGAAACTAAAATTAAGATAACATCACCTTTTGATGTTTATCATTTACTTGTTCATGAAGTATCTCATCTTGAACAAGAAAACTTTATTGTGATTTACCTTAATATCAAAAGTGAGATTATTAAACAAGAAACACTCTATATTGGAACAATTAATCAAATGATGATTCATCCAAGAGAGATTTTTAAAAAAGCTATTCAACTTTCTGCTTGTGCGATGATCTTTGTTCACAATCACCCATCTGGTGATAGTGAACCTTCTAAAGCTGATATAAGAGCTACTGAACACTTACAAAAGACTTCAGAAGTTATGGGTATAGATTTGATTGATCATATTATCATTGGTCACCATGAATTTTATAGTATAAAGACTGAACATAAGACGAAATTGTAAAAATCATGATATAATTTTTTATAAGGAAGTGATCTTATGAAGAAAAAAGATTCTACCAAAATATTTTGGTATTTAGCAGCTATAGGTTTTATTATATTATTTTTACTAATGTTATTATCTAGCGTCTTAGATGTTGGTGAGAGATTAAGAAATATATCTGAGTATTTAGAATATGGATTTTATGCACTTACTGTTCTTTTGGTATATGCTTTAATCTTAAGACCTATGCACATTATTTTATTTTCTCCAACGTTTTCAATTCAAACTACCCTTGATAAAAATAAAACCTCATATAAAAATTATCGTTTGTATAAAAGAGTCGTAAGACGTCTACTAAATGAAGAGTATTTGCCAGAAGAAGAGAAAAAAAACTTACTTGCTACAATAAATGATAGAGCACTTTTACAAGATAATTTAAATCATGCGTTTAATAAATATGTCAAAAAAGAGATTAACAAAAGAATTAGAAGACATGCAAAAACAGTCATGATTTCTACAGCCATTTCCCAAAATGGCCGTCTAGATTTTTTCACTGTTATTGTTGTTAATCTGCGTATGATTAAAGAACTAGTTCAAATGTGTGGATTTAGACCTTCTTATAAAAATCTATCTAAATTAACTGTTAATGTTTTTACAACAGCATTAATCGCAGAAGGTTTGGAAAATCTTGATATCAATGATGTGATTCCACAATCGACGATGAATACATTAAGTGAAATCCCATTGATTAGACCACTTATGAGTAGTGTGACTCAAGGGATGTCAAATGCCTTGTTAACATTAAGAATAGGCATTGTAACTAGAAAGTACTTGTTTACTGATGCACAAGAGATAACAAAAGAAAAGATCAGAAGAGATGCACTTTTAGAAGCAGCAAAAATGCTGCCTTCAGTTGTTGGTGATGCCATGATGATTTTACCTAGAAAATTTTTAGGTATGTTCAAAAGAGCACCAAAAGAAGACATGGAAGAAGAAGAATAGTTTATATAAAGGAGAATGTTTATCAAAGCAATCGTTGAAAAACTAAAAAAACTTTATTTCACTGAAATAGAAGCAAACATTTATATCTACCTTTTACAAAATCCTGGACAAACCATGTATCAAATCACAACAAATTGTCATTTAACTAAACTTCAAACTGTTGATACTGTTGAAGAAATGGTTAAAAGAGGTATATTGTTGCTAGAAAACGGAATCAAGGATTTATATTACAGTGAAAAACCAAATGATTTATTAAATCAATTAAAAAATAAATATATCATTGAAACAGACAAGCTAGTAGAAGATCTAACTCATTTGTCACAAAACTATCATCAAGAACCTTACTTAAATTATCATGGGTTTGATGATATTATAGGTCAAGCAAGAACAATGATCTATGAAGCAAAAGAAGACATTTATATCAATACTGATTTAGATATTAGTTTATTTGATGATGCCTTTAAGTTTTTAGAACAAAAAGGTGTAGATATTTATATATTTTCATTTCAAAAACAGTCATCAAAAAGAATGAATGTTACAATATTTTCTCATGAGTTTGAAAGTTTTGAACCATCAAGATTGATGTTAGTTGTTGATATGCATAAAGTAATGGTTGCAAACGCACATCCATTAACACATAAATGGAGCGCAACAACGACCAAAAATGAGTTAATGATAAGTATCATCACAGAACATATTCATCATGATATTTATTTATTAAAAATTAAGAATTCTAATCAAAAATCTTTGATTGAACTCGATCCAAAACTAGTTATTGGCACGAGATTTGAAAAACAAAAAAATAAGTAAGCCTTTAGGCTAGAAAAAGGTTACAAAAGTGATAATATTTAATGTTTTTGTTGACTTTTGACCCTATCTAAGATAAAATATCTTTGTTGTACCACATAGAAGAGGTCGAAACGCATAAATATGCTACCTTAATAGTGAGTCTTCATAAAAAAACAAGGAGGTGTAACAACGTATGTATGCAGTAATTAAAACTGGTGGTAAACAAGTTAAAGTCATTGAAGGTCAAGAAATCTATGTAGAAAAACTTGATGTAGAAGAAGGCGAAAACTTTGAATTTACAGAAGTATTAATGCTTGGCGGAGAAAAACCAGTAATTGGAACTCCAGTCGTTGAAAATGCGAAAGTCGTTGCTAAAGTAATTAAACATGGTCGTGGTAGAAAAATCATAGTGTTTAAATACAAAGTGAGAAAAAAATATCGTAAAAAACAAGGCCATAGACAAGCATATACTAAGTTAGTGATTGAAAAAATCGTAGCTTAATAATATGATTAAGGTTAAAACGAGTTACCACAGAGATTTATTAAAAGAAATCACTGTGTCAGGACATGCCAATTATAAATCGAAGGGCGAAGATATAGTATGTGCAGCTGTTTCAACAGCAACTATTCTGACCGCAAACGCAATTGAGCATTTGAAACTAAATCAATTTGTTGATTTAGATGTTAGTGAAGGTTATTTTAAAATCAGTCTTAAGGAATCACAAGACATTGTTTTAGGACTTTTAAAGAATTTAGAATATACCTTATTTGAATTAGAAAAACAATATCCGAAATATATTAAAAATCAGAAGGAGGGATAACATGTTAAAGTTAAACATACAGTTATTCGCATCTAAAAAAGGTGTAGGGTCATCACGTAATGGTCGTGACTCAGAATCTAAGCGTCTTGGTATGAAGTTATCTGATGGTCAAAGCGCATCTGCTGGAGCTATCATTTATCGTCAAAGAGGCACTAAAATCCACCCAGGTAATAACGTGGGCCGTGGTGGCGACGATACATTATTCGCAAAAGTTACTGGGACAGTGAAATACGAACGTCTAGGCCGTGACAGAAAGCAAGTATCAGTGTACGAAGGATAACCTAGTTATCCTTTTTTTTAACGAAAAGTTGGTGAGATAAATGTTTATAGATGAAGTAACGATTGAAGTATTTGGCGGTAGAGGCGGCAACGGCATGGCCTCATATCGTAGAGAAAAATATGTAGAATATGGTGGTCCATGGGGCGGAAACGGCGGAAACGGTGGATCTGTTATTTTTGTTGGTGATGAAGGCAAACAAAACTTAATTGATTTGAGATATCAACGTCATATTCGCGCAAAAAACGGTGTCAATGGCATGTCTAAGGGTATGCATGGCGCTAATGCTGAACATAGATATATTAAAGTTCCACTAGGAACGATTGTATATAGTGAAGATAAGTCATTTGTTTTAGGTGAGATTACTAGACAAGGACAAGAGTTGGTTGTTGCTAAAGGTGGTAAAGGTGGACGTGGAAACATGGCTTTTGCGACTGCAAGAAACTCAACACCAAGTTTTGCTGAAAACGGCGATCCAGGAGATGTTAGAAAACTTCATATAGAACTAAAAGTTTTAGCTGATGTAGGACTTGTTGGTTATCCAAGTGTTGGAAAATCAACGATTATATCTGTTGTATCCAAAGCAAGACCGAAAATAGCTTCATATCCTTTTACAACCCTACAACCTAATCTAGGTATGGTTTATATTGGGGATGATGATGCTTTTGTATTAGCTGACCTACCTGGATTAATTGAAAATGCACATCAAGGCCATGGATTAGGTATTAGATTCTTAAAGCATATTGAAAGATGTAGAGTATTCTTACACGTCTTAGATATTACAAGAGATGATCCATATGATGATTATTTAAAGATTAATGAAGAATTAAGACAATATGATGAAAAGTTAGTATCTAGACCTCAGATAGTTGTTATCAATAAAATTGATATACCAGGTAATGATGAAAAGATTGAGATCTTAAAAAAACATATTGATCATAAGATTGTTTTGATTTCTGCAATTAGACAAGAAAATGTTAAAGAATTAATGTTTTTAACATACGAGATGCTTAAACAAGCACCTAAAATTGAAGAAGTTAAAGATGAACGTACCAAATTATATACATTTGAAGCTTCAGGACCTGAGTTTGAAATTGAAGAAGTTGAAGAAGGTTTCTTTGAATTAACAGGAACGAAGTTAAGATTAATATTTGAACGTACTGATTTCCAAAAAGATGAAGCAGTTAAACGTTTCGCAAGACAACTTAGAAGCCTAGGCGTTGATGAAGCGCTAAGAGCTAAGGGTGCGAAAAACGGTGATATTGTTAGAATCTTTGATTTTGAATTTGATTTTATAGAATAACCTATTTGGGTTATAAATTTGATTCTTAGAATAATCCGTCTGGGTTATTCTTTTTTTATAAAAAAATAAGAGCTGGGCTCTTATTTTAAGTGTAGTTCTTTAATTTTGAATCTAAAGTTTTTTCTTAAGCTTTTTGCTTCTTGATGCATAATTTTATGTTGAGCTTTTTCAGATTTATGATTGTATTTCTTGATGTGTTCATTCATATTTCTAATCTCATGTGCCCTATTTTCTTGCATACTTGAAACATCTTGCTCATACGTTTTTTCGCGTTTTTCTTGTATTGCTCTAGATTTTTCAAGATCTTGATCAAAATGTTCATTTTTTTGTTTATGGTTTTCTAGTTGTTTTAGTCTATTTTGTTCAAAACGAGAAAGTAAAGTTTGGTTTTTATTATCTGTAGATTGTAAGAAGTTTTGATAAGTTCTTTCTTCTTGTTCTAGTGTTTGTTGATACTTTAATAGATGTTTTTGATAATTAGATTTTAAAAGTTCTTGTTGCTTTTGATATTCTTGATAAGACTGATTGGCAATCTGTGTTTGATTATCATTAATAGATTTTAATTCTTGTTTCATAAAAGATAAATGTTCTTGTAATCTAAATTCTAATGTTTTAATGTTATGTTGAACGTTGTTTAAAGTCTTATCCAAGTCAGCTACTTTAGCATCTTTTGTTGATTTATAAAGATCCTCTTGGTTTTTAATATCATTGTCTTTATCAATGATATTCTTTTTTGCAAATCTTTCAATTTGACTTAATACATATTGATTATTTTTCTTTAGTTCATTGACCCAATGCTCTTGAGATTTATCAAAATCAGTAACGATATCAGTTTGTTTCTGATCATTGTCATGATAGAAACTATATATATGTTTTAGAAGTGATTGTTGATTTTTGATTAGTTTTTGTTCAAATACATATTGAACACGACTAAGTTTCTTTTCTTCTTGATTGAGTTGAGAGTCAGTAACGTATGCTGTATCTTCGAGAGTTTTTATAAATGCTACATGTTGATTAGTAAATGCTATAAAATCTTTTAACATAGTATCATATATTTTTTGATTGTTATGTTGGTTAACTTCATAGAAATTTGATTCTTTTTGTTGGTGTTTTTTCAAAATCTCTTGTTCACGAAGCATATTATCATTGATTTGATTGATTTGTCTTTCAAAAGGTAGAAGTTTTAGATGTTTTTTGTCAATGGCTTTTTCAATTAAAGAAAGTTTATGTTTAATATTTTTGATTTCTTTTTCATGATTTTGAATTAATCCATGATTGCTTTTAATATCTTTGTGTTTAGATGTTGATTGTATAATGCCTGAATGAATATTGACATTAATCTTTTCAAGCTGAGTAATAAATTGCATTTGACGCTCTAGATTTTGTTGTTCTATAAAAAATTGTTGTTCAAGCGCGTCTATCTCTTTTTTAACTTCAGACTCTTGAGTTTTTATCTTTTGAAGTTCTTGTGCAAATAGATTCATAGAATCCTCATGCTTAAGCATGT
Organism: uncultured Acholeplasmataceae bacterium; assembly: GCA_927441705.1. Classification (GTDB taxonomy): domain Bacteria; phylum Bacillota_I; class Bacilli_A; order Acholeplasmatales; family Acholeplasmataceae; genus Mariniplasma. The sequence continues at coordinate 52,511 of CAKMKH010000033.1, forward strand.
ATTTATACTCAGTTTGGTCATCAATTTTCTTTTGATAGTATTGTTGATCAAGTGTTTTAAAATAAGTAACAACTTTTGTTATACCTTCTTGAAATATTGTTTCTAGTTCAAGGAAGTAGTTTAACATACGCTTAAACACTTCTGGATGAGAAGGAAGAAGATATAATTCTTTTATAATAGTTTTTATATCTTGATGTTTTTTATAAAACATTCTAAGTGCATAAAACATAAGTTCTGATTGTTTTTGTTGATCATTTAGTTCATTTAGATATAGTTTCATAAGTCTTGTAGCTTTTTGATGAGATATCTCTGCTTGATGCTTAGATTTCATTTCTAAAGAAATATACTCTTGATTGTGATGTTTCTTTTGTTGGTCAAGCTTGATTTTTTCGATTTGATATTTCTTTTCAATTTGATTGAGTTTTTCTTGTTGCTTAATATCTTCAATGTCTAAAGTATAGGCTTTATGAATATGATGTTTATTTTTTTCAAATAAAGCATCAGCTATTTCTGACCTAATATCTTGTTCATTTTGTGTGAAATCTCTTTTTGATTTAACTTTTTCAAGTTCAAGCTGTGATGTAACTCGAACGACTTGAGTTTCTGAATCAAAATCAAGTTTAGCATTAAGTTCTTTAAGATTTTCATTCTCAATTTTAATTTGATACTTATGATTGATCTTTGCAATATCATATTTTGAAATATATGTAGATAAATGCTGATCGTTATTTAGTAAATTAAGTTCTCTTTCTTGAACTTGAGATTGAACTTGTAGTTGAGTTTCAAGTTGAAGAAGATCTCTTTTTAGTGTGATATTTAATATATGCAACTGATATTTATAACTTTCTTCTAATAAATCAAGATGTTTTTTTGATAGAGATAAATTATGATTAAAATTTAAATCTATTTTAGCTATTTCTTGTTTATAAGCATAAGATAGTAGGTTTCTTTGTAATCTCCAGTCATTCATTTCTTTTAAATGTCTAAGATCGTGATTATAAAGATTTTGTTGTAACTCTCTATGTTTTGTAACGATATCTTTTTGTGTTCTTAAAATTTGTTTATTTAAATCGTTATCAAGATTTCTTAATACATTTGTTAATTCACGGTTAATTTTATCTTTTTGTTCTGCATGATCTGCTTTTTTGATTTCACCACGATAAGTTCTTGATTCATCAAGTTTTGATTTAGCGATGGACTCTCTAAACGCAGATAACTTAGAGTTTAAAAGTGTAATAGCTTCATTTGATGTATGGATGATCTTATCTTTTTTTAACTCATATTTAGATTTTTGTTCATTAAAAAGATCATCAAGAATTAACAAGTTTTGTTGATATTGCTTTTTAGCTTTATCAACTGTTTCTTGATATTCAAGATTTAATTGTTCTAATCGATGAGCTACTGGTTCAATCTTCACTTTATGTGTGGCTTCTAATTGATTTTTAGCTTTCTCATGTATTCTTTTAAGTTTATTTATCGCTTGATTGAACTGTGAAGTCAATAAATGATAATTATTCTTTATACTTAAATATACTTTATCATTTTCTTCTTTGATGATCTGATTTTTACTTTCTATTTCGTCTAATTCAATTTGTATATCAGATTTAAACTGTTCTAAGTTTATATTTACTTCATTAATGATTGCGGCATAAATTTTTTCTAAATTATAGAAAGATTCTTTTTGTTCATCTTCAATTTCTTTGGATAATTCTTGATACACTTTTCTAGATTTCAGTTTTTCTTTATCAAATTGAGCTTTCTCACGTTTTAACTGTGTCTCAAGTGCCTTAAGTTTTTCATCATATTCTATTTTTAATTTATCTTTAGTATCTTCAAATCCTTTAATAATTTGTTTTTGTTCGATATTAATTTTTTGTAAATCAGATATTTTATCTTTTTGAAATTGATCAATAGCAATTTTATGTGATTCATTAAATACTAAAAGGTCATGATTGAGAGCTTCAATCTGACTCACATAATTTTTATGAATTTGTAGGTTTACATCAAGCGCAATTTTTTGTCTGAACTTAATATTTTGATCAATCCAAGACATAGTTGGATTGATATCATTTAAAAGAACCACCAATTTTTTTGAAATTGATAGGTATTTTTGTTCTTGATGAAGTTCTTGTTTGAAAAGACTTTCAAACTTATCTATGTTAGCTATCTTTAAAATGGTAATCACATCCTAAAATTATTATATCATAATCAAGAGTTAAGATAGAAAAAACTATCAAAAAATGTTATAATAAAATGAAAAGATAAAAAGCAAGGTGAAACAATATGTTTGCGTATGTAAAAGGCGTAGTAACGCTCATTAGACCAAGTTATATAGTTGTTGATGT
>CAKMKH010000034.1 GCA_927441705.1 uncultured Acholeplasmataceae bacterium
GAATAAATGTTGGAACTCCATCTATTGTTTGAACTAAATTTGGATTAATCGCTTCTTTCAACAATAGAACAAGTGCATCAGCTCCGCCTAATTCCTTAACAAAAACAGGTTCATCGTCTTCATTATAACCAATTAATCCTAATTTAGTAGCAACAACACTATTACAACCATGAGCAATATTTGCAAATGGACCTGCATGAATAAATGTTGGAACTCCATCTATTGTTTGAACTAAATTTGGATTAATCGCTTCTTTCAACAATAGAACAAGTGCATCAGCTCCGCCTAATTCCTTAACAAAAACAGGTTCATCGTCTTCATTATAACCAATTAAAATTTCATTAATTCTCTTCTTCAAATCATTTAAATCTATAGCTAAAGCGAGAATTGCCATAATTTCAGATGCTGCAGTAATAACAAACCCATCTTTTCTAAGTGGAGTTTCTATTGATCTTAAACTACGATCATTCATATCCATTGCACGTTTCCAAGTCACAGTTTTAAGTTTTAATTCATTGCCTTGAAACATATGATTATCAATTAATGCACTTAAAAGATTATTAGCTGCAGTAATCGCATGCATATCTCCTGTAAAATGTAAGTTTATTTCATCAATAGGAACAACACTAGATTTACCGCCACCTGTAGCTCCACCTTTAAGTCCAAAAACAGGTCCCAAACTTGGTTCTCTAAGTGCTAATACTGGATGCATTCCAATCTCTTTTAAGCCTTGAGCTAATCCAATTGAAATCGTTGTTTTCCCTTCACCTGCAGGTGTTGGATTTATCGCTGTTACTAAAATCAACTTGCCATCTTCTTTTGATTTTAGTCTATTCATAACTTTTAAATCCACTTTAGCTTTATAAAAACCAAAAGGTATACACTCTTCAGCTTGCACACCCATCTTTGCACATAAATCAGTAATCTTTTGCATATTATGCCTCCTAAATATATAAAAAAAGTATCTTATGATTAGACACTTTAATTATAACATATATTTTATTTTATAAAATGATAGTCGTTTGTTAAAACATATTCAGCATTTTTAACTTCTAAATCAGTTGGTTCACTAATGTGATAAAGCTCATACTCATACCCCATATCTTCCCATTTTTTAATGCCTGTTTTATGATAGGGTAAGACTTCTATTTTAACAATATTAGTTAGTTGTTCTAAAAAACTTCTTAATCTTAATAAATAATGATTTTGGTCATTAATTGTAGGTAATAAAACATGTCTAATCACAGTTTTAATACCCAATTTGCTTAATAGTTTTGCAAAGCATAGCACTCGATAATTACTGTGCTTAGTTAGTTTTATATGTTCTAAATCATCAATATGTTTTATATCTAGCAAGACCAAATCAGTATATTTTAATAACTCTTCATACTTATCGTCTTGATTTTCATTATAACAACCAGCTGATGTATCTAAGCATGTATGAATGTTTCTATGCTTTGCTTCTTTAAATAATTCAATTAAAAAATCTAACTGAAGCAAAGCTTCACCACCACTTACAGTGATCCCACCGTTTTTGTAAAAATGGCTATACTTCTCAAAATCATGTAAGACTTCGTCAACGCGCATTAATTTATTTTCATGAGTTTCCCAAGTATCTCTATTATGACAATATTGACATCTAAATGGACACCCCTGTAAAAATAAGACATATCTTATACCTGGACCATCAAATGCTCCGAAAGTTTCAATAGAATGGATATTACCTAAAATTTGATGATCTTTATGAAATAGATTCATGGAATGTTCTTGATATAACTTCTCTTTTTTGTTCATTAGTTAGATTAGAAAAATTAACTGCATATCCTGATACTCTAATTGTTAAATTAGGATATTTATCAGGATGATCGTAAGCATCTTGTAGTTTCTCTCTATTAAAAATATTTACATTTAAATGATATCCATTACTTCTAAAATAGCCATCAAGTATATGCACTAAGTTTTCAACTTTTATATCACCTTCATAAGTAAAACCATCAGCAGTTTCTAGAGATTTCCCTAATGCTTGTGGAATAATTGAAAATGTATTAGAAATACCATCTTGACAACTCTCACATGGAATCTTAGAAACACTTAATAGTGATTTTAGTGCACCTGATTTATCTCTACCATGCATTGGGTTTGCGCCTGGAGCAAACGCTTCACCTTTTCTTCTTCCATCAGGGGTATTGCCTGTTTTTTTACCATAAACAACATTAGAAGTTATTGTTAAAATGCTCATTGTTGGTACTGATTCTCTATATGTATATTGTTTTCTTATTTTTGTCATAAAACTATTAACCACTTCAACAGCGATTTGGTCTACACGATCATCATTGTTTCCATAGCAAGGGAAATCACCAGTAATTTCAAAATCAGAGATAATGCCTCTGTCATCATATATTGGTTTAACTTTTGCATATTTTATGGCAGATAGTGAATCTGCGACCACTGACAACCCTGCGATGCCAGTTGCAAAATTTCTTATAACTTCTGCATCATGAAGTGCCATTTGTAATCTTTCATATGCATATTTATCATGCATGTAATGTATGGCATTTAATGCACTCACATAAGTTTTTGCTAACCATTCAAGCATAATATCAAAATTTTTTAACACATGTTCATAGTTTAATATATCATCTTTAATAGGTTCAAATGCAGTAGATACTTGATCACCAGTGATTTCATCTTTACCGCCATTTAGTGCATACAATAATGCTTTAGCCAAGTTTGCACGTGCACCGAAAAATTGCATTTCTTTTCCTAGTGTCATAGGCGATACACAGCAAGCTATACCATAATCATCACCATGAGCTGGTCTCATTTGTTCATCATTTTCATATTGAATCGAACTTGTGTCTATACTAATTTTTCCACAAAATTTTTTAAAGTTTTCTGGCAAATCTTCATGCCATAAAACCGTTAAATTTGGTTCAGCAGAAGTACCTAAATTATATAGTGTTTGTAGATATCTAAATGTATTTTTAGTTACCCATGATCTACCATCAACATTCATACCTGCTAAGCTTTCTGTTACCCATGTTGGATCTCCTGTGAATAAATCATTATACTCAGGTGTTCTAGCAAATCTAACCATTCTTAATTTCATAATAAAATGATCAATCAATTCTTGTGCTTCGATTTCTGTTAAAACACCTTCTTTGATATCTCTTTCGATATAAATATCTAAGAAAGTTGCTGTTCTACCTAAACTCATAGCTGCACCATTTTGTTCTTTTACAGCAGCTAAATAAGCAAAATATGTCCATTGAATAGCTTCTATAGCATTTGCTGCAGGTTTTGATAAATCAAATCCATATAAAGCACCTAATTCTTTTAGCATACTCAAAGCTTTTATTTGTTCTTGAATCTCTTCTCTTAAACGAATATTTCTTTCGTTCATCGGATAAGCATAATATGTTTTTTCTTTCTTCTTTTCATCAATTAAGCGATCTATGCCATATAACGCAACACGTCTATAATCACCTATAATTCTTCCTCTTCCATATCCATCAGGAAGTCCAGTGATAATTCCGGATCTTCTAGCTTTTCTAATATCAGCATTATAAACATCAAACACACCTTGATTATGCGTTTTTCTATACTCTGAAAATATGTGTTTTGTATCCTCGTCCACATGATATCCAAAAGCTTCAGCAGCTTTAACAGCAACATTAATGCCACCATATGGGTGAAAAGCTCTTTTAAATGGTTTATCAGTTTGTAATCCAACTATTTTCTCTAAATCCTTATTAATATATCCTGGGCCATGTGATGTAATTGAAGCAACCACTTTCGTGTCTAATTCAATAACGCCACCCTTTTCTTTTTCTTCTTTTAAAAAATTGAAAAACATTTCGTTTAATTTTAAACTACTTTGTGTAGGTCCAGCTAAAAATGATGAATCACCTAAGTATTCTTTATAATTCAAAGACATAAAGTCTCTAACATCAATTTGTTCTGTCCATTTACCTTCGTTAAAATTTCTCCAAGCAGACATAAAAAAACCTCCTATATTTTATTTAGTTTCAATCGAGTTTTTTCACTTATATTATATATTAATAATATGTGATTAAATCTTGAAAACGTTTTATAAAAAATTGAAAACGTTTTCCACATATTGTTTACCCTATCATTGTCTTTCCAATGACAAAAGGTTATAATAAACTCGTATGCAAGTAGCATATATATTAAGGAGGTATAGCCATGAATATTAATAAACTGAGATTAACTCAATAACTGTTATAGCTCCATACGCTTATTTAAGAAATAACCGAATTGAGCAGTTTGTCTAAGAATCATAAAAGAGGTAATTATATGGATAAAGCAATACTCGTCGGTTTAAATGTTAATCAAGATGAAGAAAGTGTTAGAAAATCAATTGACGAACTTGAACACTTAGCACTTGCTCTAGATATAAAAACAAAAGATAAGGTCATACAAAATGCTAAACAAATCACACCTAAATATTACGTAGGTAGTGGTAAAGTACAAGAAATTAAAAAAATGATTGAAGTCTTGAATATCGATATCGTTATATTTGACGATACCCTTTCTCCAGCACAATTAAAGCACCTAGAAAAAGAATTGGATGTTCAAGTTATCGATCGAAGTTTTCTTATTATGTCAATATTTGCATTAAGAGCTCAAACTAAAGAAGCAAAACTCGAAGTATCACTCGCTCAAAAAAATTATATGCTTCCGCGATTAATAGGGCTTGGTAACTCACTATCAAGACAAGGTGGTGGTAGTTATAATGCAAAAGGTCCAGGTGAAACAAAACTTGAGTTAGATCGAAGAAAACTATTAAGAGAAATCTATCAAATTAGACAAGACTTAGAAAAGATAAAACAAGAAAAGGAAGTCTCAAGAAAACAACGTTCTAAAAACCATATTCCAGTAGTAGCTCTTGTTGGATATACAAATGCTGGCAAATCATCATTGATGAATAGTCTTAGCGAAGCATTAAACCATCCTTCAGAACAAGTATTGGAAAAAGATATGTTGTTTGCAACATTATCAACCAAAGCAAAAAAATTACAAAGAGACAATATGCCTCCTTTCATTCTTATCGATACTGTTGGTTTTATTAATAAACTCCCACATGAGCTTGCTAGATCTTTCGAGTCAACATTAAGCGATGTTATACACGCAGACTTACTCATACATGTTGTCGATGGTGCATTTTTCGATCGTATGCAAATAGAGGTTACAAAATCAGTTTTAGCATCAATACATGCAGATAAAATTGAAAGAATTTTAGTTTTAACTAAAAAAGAGATAGCTACTTATCAACCGTCTATTGATGAAGATTATTTGTTTGTTTCAAATCGAACAAAAGAAAATATTGATCAGCTGATTGATACTATTTATGGACATATTTATCAGGAAAACAGGATTCACATCTTGCATATTCCATTTGATGAAGGTCATATTTTCTCTAATTTAAAAGAAAACAATACAATTTTAGAAACCAAATATGAAGCTGATGGCACTTATGTAAAAACAATTTTAACACCTGAGCAAGAAAAACAATTTAAAAAATATTTATTGAATAACAAAAAATAAACCGAAAAAAATCACAAACTTAAATTACAAGCTTGTGATTTTTTATTCGTTTATTAGGTTTTCTTCAAAAAACGTTCTTACTTGTTCTATAAATTCCTCTTTATTATTGATATGAGATAACTGTTTTCTTAATGTAGATGCATGAGGTATGCCTTTTAAATACCAAGGACCATGGCTTCTCATTTCTAGACATGCTATATGTTCGCCCTTCAAATCTACTAGTGATTTAAAATGATAAATCATCATTTCTTCAATTTCTTTATACGTTGGTTTTTCCAAAATTGTTCCATCACTTAAATATGCTTCTATTTCTCTAAATATCCAAGGATTACCTAAAGCAGCTCGACCAATCATCACTGCATCACACCCAGTATAATCAAGCATATATTTAGCAGATGGACCATCGATGACATCACCATTACCAATAACAGGGATCGAAACTGCCTCTTTGACTGCTTTTATCACATCTAAATCAGCTTTACCCGAGTAACCTTGAGACCTTGTTCTTGCATGAACTGTAATAGCAGCCGCACCAGCTGCTTCTATTTTTTTCGCTACATCTACAGCGTTAACATTATTGAAATCCCAACCACTTCTAATTTTGACAGTTACTGGTTTTGAAACTTTTTTTACTATTTCACTAACTATTTCATAGATTTTTTCTGGGTTTTTCATAAGTGATGCCCCAGCTTGAGCTTTAATCGCTACTTTTGGAACGGGACAACCCATATTAATATCGATCACATCGCAATTACTATTTGTATCAATATACATAGCTGCATCAACCATAGTTTCTAGATCTGAACCAAATATTTGCTGAGCCATTGGTTTTTCATAATCAGTCATATACAATAGATTTAATGTTTTTTCATTCTTGTGAAGCAATCCTTTGTCTGATACCATTTCAGCAAAAACAAGCCCTGCACCATATTTGCGAGCTAGAGTGCGAAATGCACTATTTGATACACCTGCCATTGGAGCAAGCATTATTTTATTCTTTATTTCTATATCTTTTATTTTAAATGCCATAAAATCACCTGATTTATTGTATCATAAGTATGACTTGCTTGCAATTATGCTACAATAACATTGAAAAGAAAAGGATGATACATTATGAAAGATTACGCTTTAATTGCATATGCTTATGATAAATCTGTAAGAATATATGTTGCTACTACAACCAATCTTGTTGAAGAAGCAAGACAAATACATAATACTTGGCCAACTGCAACCGCAGCCTTCGGAAGATTTTTAACTGCATCAGCTATGATGGGTTTAATGTATAAGAAGGGTGAACGAATCACTTTAAAGATAAAAAGTGATGGGCCTATATCTTCTATGTTAGTAGAAGCTAATCCCGAAGGTGAAGTTAGAGGAGAAATCAACAATCCTGAAGTTTATTTGAAATATGAAAATGGACCAAAAAAAGGTAAATTAAACGTTGGTGATGCGGTTGGTAGTGGGTTTTTATATGTAACAAAAGATTTAAATATGAAAGAATATTTTACATCATCTTCAGCGCTACAAACTGGTGAAATTGGCGATGATTTCACTTATTATTTTGCTCTAAGTGAACAGTCTCCATCTTCTGTAGGATTGGGTGTCTTAGTAAATGTAGATATGAGTGTTTTGGCAAGTGGGGGATACATTTTACAATTGATGCCTAATGTTAGTGAAGATATAATATCACATTTGGAATCAGTCATCGCAAAACTTCCACCGATATCAACATTGATTAATGATGGGAAAACACCTGAAGAAATCTTAGCTTTACTATCTGATCAAACACATCAAATCCTGGATAAAAAAGATTTGAGCTACACATGCCGATGTAGTAAAGAAGGCTTTGCAAGATCATTATCTGCACTTGATGAAGAAACAATGCATGATTTAATACACGAAGATGAAGGCGCAGAGATTATTTGTCACTTTTGTCACAAAAAATATCATTTCACTAAACCCGAGTTAGAAATTATCAATAAAAGTAGAAAAAAAAGAGGTTAGTTCAAAATTGAACTAACCTTTTATTTTTTAAAATTCTATAGGTTTTTCTTCAGATAATATTTTTGTCATTAAATCATCTGTTATTTTTTGATACATTTTTGCATCTATTTTATATTTCCATCGATAGACAACATAGGACATCACGATTAAAAGTAGAGGGATAACAATCATAGATGTTCTAAGACCCAATAACATTTCATCTGTAACTAATGTTGAGATTAAGGTTCTTACTTCAGTTGTTTCCATATCGGGATTTGCATTAACTGCGTCCGTAACTGGTTTTATAACTTTTTCATTTAATCCAGAAAAAGCTAAAGTCATCGTGACTACAATATTTTGAAATGCTGTAGCAAGTTTTGTTACAAAAGGATTAATCGAAAATACAACACTTTCGTTTCTAGTCCCTAACTTCCATTGTCCATATTCAATCGTATCAGCTAGCATAACCAAGACGAGTACTTGAATAAATCCTTGACCACTAAATAAAACAAGTCCAGCAATACCGATAAAAATCATATTCATCGGTAATATATATTTTACACTCATAAACAATATATAACCTATTATGACTAATACTACACCTAATGTAAATACATTTTTTCTACCTATTTTATTAACAAGTTTAGGAAATAATCCAATTGCGGTCAATTGACTAACAGCTAATATCCCAGAAAACATCATGAATTCTATTCCTCCATAGCGATTGAAATCATAATCGAAGAAATATATACCTAAAGCTGTAGTAATGAAATAACCCGTATTAAATAATAGTATCGCAATGATAATAACTACTAATTGATCATTTTTAAAGATAATTTTTAATAAATCTCTAAATTTTGTTTTATCTTGTTGAACATGTGTAATCGCATTTTTAGGTTCTTTAACGCCAAAGAAAACCATGACTTGTGAAGCAATAAAAATCAATCCTATAACAATAGCTAAAAGCATAAAGGCTTGTTTAGGCCCTCCACTATAATTTTGATAAAATATTGGAACAAATGCAATAACGATGAACATACCTAAACTAGCAAATATTCTAGCTAACGATCCTATATGCTCTCTTTCTTTTGGATCTGTTGTGAAACTTGGATACATAGACCAATAACTAATGTCATTCATAGTAAATGTCATTCCAGATAAAACATATAACACCGTAAACAAGGTAACAAATTGCCATCCAACTAATCCATAATCTTGAAATAAAGCAAAGAACACAACTGCAGATGTAATAGCTCCAAGTAAAATCCAAGGCTTAAATTTCCCAAATCTTGACCTTGTATTATCAATAATAATCCCCATAAATGTATCATTGATTGCATCCCAAATTCTTGCCACAGCTATGACAATTCCTACTGCAATCAATTCCCAATCAGGTAGACCGACAGCATTTGTTAAAAACACAATGAGGTATGTACTATATAGTGCATACATCATATCTCTACCGATTGCTGCAGTCGAGTAGACATATTTTGATTTTTTATCAAACTTTTGAACTGTACTCATCTTTATTTCTCCCTATTTTTTATGTTTAAGTTTTTTATACCCTTTAATAAATTTTAAATTAAGTATATCAACTATTCCTAATGCTTGATATAGCGATATAGCTTGATTGCTAAATAGTGCTAACATCCTAATTGGAGTTTCCATCAATGATTTCTTTATGACTTCTTTCATTGCAGGATCTTCCATTTTTCTAGCTTCTTTAGCAGCGACTCTAGTTAATATTGCTCTCATGATTTTGCCAATAAGTGTGTGTTCTGTATCTTTCAAAGTCGTTGACAATGTATAAGGTCGCTTCTTCTTGATATTCTTTGGTGGCAATTCATTTTGATAAAGTTTGAAAAAATCAATTGGATTGTATTCATATTGATTGTAGCTGCTTAGTGTGTGTTTGATTTCTTTACCTTCGATATTCACATCTGCTTGATCAATGACTAATCCTGCATGTTTACACAACTCAATTTGATAACTTCCAGTTTCTAAAACAAATCTTTTTTGGTAAATATCATAGAACATAAAGTCCTTTTTAGGTATGTTAAATTCTACTATTTTTATTTCTTCAGGTTTCAATTCTATTTTATCAAATGCTTTTAACTCTCGTTTAGCTTTGAAAACACTACTTTGATTATTACCAATAAATATCATAACTACTTCTTTACCAAGCATTTTCCCTTTATTTTTGACTGATACACTTACTTTATAGCCTTGTTCTTCTTTTTCGATTTTAAAGTCTTTATAGCTAAAGGTCGTATAACTCAAACCATGTCCAAAGTGATATCTAACTTGTTTTCTAAATGTTTCATAATATCTATAACCAACAAAAATAGATTCATCGTAGTAGATTGCGTTATTATTGTTATTAATTTCGACGTTACACTCTTTTTCGTGATCAATCCATGTTTCAGCTAATCTTCCAGAAGGATTAATTCTCCCATATAAAATATCCAGAATTGAAAGCGCTGAAGCTTGGCCTCCAAGATAAGCGATTAAACAGCCCTTCGCTGTTTCAAAAGGTTTCAAATTCACGACTGAACCACTGAGTACTACTAGTATAATATTTTTATTTACTTCAATTAATTTTTTATAAAGTTCTATTTGATTCTGAGGTAAATTAAGTGTCTCTCTGTCAAAACCCTCTGTTTCTAAAGATTCCGGAACCCCTACAATATAGATTATTTTTTTTGATTGGTTTGCCAGTTCAATTGCTTCTTTTTCTAATTTATTATCTATCCTTGCATGTTCGATACTAAATCCTTTAGCACATTTTATATTTTTAGAATAATTTACAACAATATCTTTTATTTGACTAACTTCAGATGCATTAATGTGTGAGCTACCGCCACCTTGATATCTTATGTGATCATAAAAACCCGAGATTACTGCTATATTTTCTTTTTCATTTAATGGTAGTACATCTTCGTTTTTAACTAAAACCATTGATTCTCTTGCAATCATTCTTGCTAGCTCGTGTTGTTTCTTAAAATCAATTACATCTGCATCAGTTTTTTTATATTTTTCAACCATATTTTGTATTCTAATTGCTGAATTTGTGATCTGATTTCTAAGTTCTTGGTCTTCTTCACTATTTTCTTCTAGTTGTTTCGACCAAAATCCATTACTAGTCGGCATTTCTAAATCACAAGTCATTTTCACACTTTTGCTGCGATCATTTATTGCACCCCAATCACTTACAATAACACCTTCATATCCCCATTTATTTCTTACAATTTCTTTTAATATAGGATGTTCTGTTAAATAGTCGCCATTAAGTTTATTATAACTTGCCATCAAACTTGCTGGTTTTTCTCTCAAAACTCGTTCAAAGCCTTTATAATAAATTTCATTTAATGCACGTTCATCTACTATGCTGTCTATTGTAAATCTATTTTTTTCTTGATTGTTGCAAATAAAATGTTTTACAGATGTCCCTACACCTTTATCTTCCACACCTCTAACAAATGCTGCCCCAAGTTCTCCTGATAGAAAAGGATCTTCAGAAAAATATTCGAAATTTCTCCCGCACAAAGGTGTTCTTTTAATATTAATGCCTGGACCTAATACCACTTGAACTCCAAAATGAAGAGCTTCTTTTGCTATATTGTGACCTAGTTTTTTTAGAAGATTGCGATCAAATGAGCATGCGGTAAGACTTGCAGTTGGATAACATGTTGTCTTCACGCTTCCTTTGGCTCCAATTGTATCTTTCATATCAACTTGTTTTCTTATACCATGTGGACCATCGGTCATTAATAAACTTTGCATATCGCCTAATGGTTTAGTTTGCCATACATCTAATCCATCTAGCAACTTAATTTGATCTGTGAATTCTAATTTCATAAAACTGTCACCTCTTTTTTAACAATATGATTTCTGACTTTAATTTTTATGCTTCCTTTTCCTTTATGTATTGACTTAACCCAAAATGCCAATTGTCCCGATTGAAGAGTCTGGATTTGTGAACCTATTAGTTCAATAGATCCTGATACCTCTATTAAACAAGGTTCAAATAAATATTCTTTTAGCTGCTTATAGCGATCAGTGCAAGTGACTTCATATCGTAATGTATCATAAGTATCTCCATGAATCATAGTTGTTTTTACATGATTGACATTTAATACAAATGTCTCATCATAAGTCTTTATGATTTCTTTTACTTTTATATCATCTTTGTATCCTTCAAAACGATAGCTTGAGAGTTGGTCTCCCCATCCGCTTGTATATTTGTAAAACAATTTTACGCCATCATTAAAAGTCATATGATATTTTTTTAATAAAAACGCCATTTTAATTTTGTATCTCAATGGAAGATTATTGCCATATTTTGCGACATAATTTATGATATGCTTAACATTTTCGGCATCTTTGTGAGTCATATTTTCTTGTTCCTCAATCATATTGCCTATAAAATCATCAATGATGACTGGTGGGTGTTTTAGATTAGGATATCTTTTTTTATTTGGATAAAATGTATTGACTAAAAAATCATTTTTAAATAATTTAATGTACTCCAAATTAGTAAACACATAAACTTCATCTAATAATCCGCCAGGATATTCACCAATATTCATTGCTGATGAAACTTCCATAATAAATGGCTTATCAGTTTGTGATAAATAGGCATAAGAAGCCATTTTGGGCATTCTATTTATATCTAGAACTCCGTGGTAACAAATACCATCTACACTACCGAATGATGGATGTGTTTGATAATCGCTCATGACCCATCCAATCGCTCCACTGATGTTATTTTTGGCATCAAATGTCTCATCTATGACTCTTAAATGTCTTTTAGCTTGAGATAATCTTATCATTTCTGAATCAAATGGTTTAACGGGAAACATGTGTCCATTATGCTCAGTTATTAAATAAGGTGGATTATTTTTTACGATTTCTTTCTTGGTTTTAATACCTTTGTTATTTCCTGTATGTGAAAAATCATTATATGTATAAACATCTTCTAAAAAATCACTATTGTCGAAATTTCTAATCCCACAAGTTTGACGTGTGAAATCTAGATTTCTAGATAATTCATTAGTTTTCAAATAGAACTCATGATCATCAGATGATTCATTAATCCTAACACCCCAAAGACAAATTGATGCATGATTTTTATCTCTATGAATCATTTGTTTTAAAGATTCATAAGTTGTCTCTTTAAATGAATCATTTCCAATATATTGCCAACCAGGTATTTCTTCTAAAACTAATAGTCCGATTTCATCACAACGATTTAAAAAGTGTGTTGAACATGGATAATGAGAAGACCTAACGATATCAATACCAAGTTTTCTCTTTAAAATATCTGCATCTTCTCTTTGTGCACTTTTTGGCATAGCATATCCTTGATATGGATAACTTTGATGTCTATTAAGCCCAATGAGTTTTTTTAATACATTGTTAATATAAAATCCATCTTCTCTAAACTCTATTTTTCTAAATCCAAACTTATGAGCATATGTATCATATACTTCACTCTCATTTTTAAATGTCACAATAACATCGTACAAAAATGGATTGTCAAGATTCCATATTTTTTTATTTATCAAGTTGACTTCAAGCAATGATTTAAATTCAGATATTTTAAAGTCCTGTTTTATTAAAACTTTCTTTTCAATATCTACTACTTCAACATTTAATATTCCTGAGTCATAAGTTGTTTCAACTTCTATACTTAAAACATCGTCTTCTAGTGGGTTTTTTGCGTACATGTGTACATCTTTTATATAATTTGAGTTTACTAAATCAAGATATACTTCACGGTAGATACCTACATAACCCAAGTAGTCAACTACACCACCAAATGGTGGTAAATCTTTTCTTTCAATGCCAGATACAATAACCAATATTTCTTGATGGTTTAATTTTAAATCTATGAACTTTTTTATATCTACTGTAAAAGGTGTATATCCATTTTGATTGTGACTTACAAATTTTTTGTTTACGTATAGATCGCATTCAACTGCAATCCCATCAAATGTTATAAAAACATGGTCGAATTCATCGAACTCGATTTCTTTTAATGCATAAAAATAACTGAATTTTTGTTCAATTTGTTTCAAAGAAAAGTAATTGTTGTTAAGTTCAATTGGTTGATGAGGAATATCTATTTTTTGCCACGAGAAAGGATTAGTATCTTCCAAATCTTTATCTTCGTAAGGCTTTGAATACCAAGAAAAATTTAAAGGTATAGTTTTTCTCATATCATCAACTGCTTTCTTTAATTATATAAATTTGTGATCCGAAATCGCCCATAATTCTGGTTTGGTCATTATAATAAGTCCCCATGAATTGTTGTTTAAGTTTATATCCATGCATCAGAGCTTCTTCTAATAATTTCACATTTTCAGTCCCGTTATCAAGTTGCTTGAATTTTGATATAAGTCTAAACAAAAATTTATTTGGATCCAGTTTAATCGGAAGCGCATGTGAAATCAAGTGTCCAAATTTTTCTAAAGGCATTGACTGGTTAATAGATACCATTTGATAATTCTTGTCTTGATCTAAACTTTTTATTCTTAGCAATTCCAAATTAGGATTGGGTAAGGCAAGTATTTGATAATCACCAAAAAGGTGCACATCATCCATACTAACTTGATAATACATATGATAAGGATTGTCTTCATTAAATCTAAAAAATCTACCAAACTGCAACTGATGGCGATATGATTTATAAATAGCAATATGTTCTTTAATTGCTTTCAACTCATAATTATTTAAGAATTTAAAGTCAAGTTCGTATCCCAAAACTCCAAACATCGATACATTAAATCTTGTATGAATCGGTGTTTTCCTTAATGTCTGTTCATGAGGAGATAAAGATACATGATTACTTATAGTTGACAAAGGATAAAAGTAACTCATTCCTTTTTGAATAGTTAGTCTTGAAATTGGATCGGTATTATCCGATGTCCATATTTGTGGTCCAAAGCTTAGCATACCTAAATCAAAACGATTCCCACCACTAGAACAAGTCTCTATGAGAATATTTGGATACTTATTTCTTAATCGAAATAAGACCTCATATAACCCCAATGTATATGTATGAAAAAACATACCTTGATGCGGTATATGACTTGAATACATATCAGTCATGTATCTATTCATATCCCATTTAATATAATCAAGTTTTGTTTCATCAATAATTTTACTCATCTCATCAACTATATAATCTCTAACATCTTTATTGCACAAATCTAAAAGGAGTTGATGTCTTCCAAGTGAAGGCTCTCTTCCTTCAATTTTTACCGCATATTCGGGATGTTTATCATATAATTTAGAAATAGGATTAACCATTTCTGGTTCAAACCAAAGTCCAAATTTTAAACCCATTTTACGTATTTTATCAGCTAATCCTTTAAGTCCATTCTTTAGCTTTTTTCGATTAACATCATAATCCCCTAATCCTGATGAATCATCATTTCTTGACGAGAACCAACCGTCATCTAGAACAAACAATTCTATTCCCAAATCTTTAGCTTTTTTTGCGAGATTTAAAAGTTTTCTTTCGTTGAAATCAAAATAAAAACCTTCCCAACTATTGATAACAATCGGTCTATCTACATTTTTGAATTGCCTGGGAATGATGTGGTTATTCACAAAGTCATGCATATGATGTGATAAGCCATTAAGTCCTTTACTAGAAAATGTCAGAATCGAAGTAGGTGTCTCAAATTGTTCTCCTTGGCTTAAATCCCATTCAAAACATGAAGGATTGATCCCTTGCATAACTCTTAAAATCCCATGACTAGATTGATCAATAGCCGTATAATGATTTCCGCTATATATTAAATTAAATCCATAACAATTTCCAAAATCTTCATGTGTACCCTTTTCTAGTAAGATAACACCGGGATTGTGTTTATAACTGCTAATACCTGTTGATGAACTATTAATATAAGTACCATGGCTAACTGGAGTAATATGTTTTTGTCCTTCTTTGATTGCTCCACCATCTAATGTTAACATTTCATAATTATTCCCATATAAATCGAACATCATGCTCATAATTTTTCTTATGGATAACATATTAGTTTCTTCGTTTCTTAAAATAACTCGTCTTGCAATAACATCTACATTAAAAAAGGTTGTATAAATTAAATCGAGATATACATCAAACTTAACATCCTTTAATGTAATAATTATCGTTTTTGTTTGATCTGAATCATCATATGCTGTTGGAAGTTTTTCTGATTTTAAAATACCCTCAATAATTTTATAGTCATGAAAAATAAAATCTGAAACAAATGTTTGATCTGGCATTTTAATTTCAATTGGTGTAAGCTTAAAATCACCTTTTCCAAATGATGAATACTCCAAAGGCATTAAATCAAATGGAATGGATTTATCATTATCTTCTAAATAATCTACAACCCCTCTTGCTTTAGCTGTTAATTTAGTATGCAGTTCGTCTAAATCACTTTGTTTAATCTTATTTCCAAAATATAAGTGTTCTAAATGGTTAGTCGGTAAAATTTTAAATGCATATGTTAATGTCTTCGTTTCTAAAACAAAATAAGGATGGTTATAAGTTATCATCATTTTTTCTCCTTAATATATATTCTCGCTTCATAAGGCGATAGAACGTTATCGTAAACTTTCTTAGGTAAATTTGAAATTAAAATGTCTCCTTCAAAAACATGGTTTATTTTTTTTGATTTATTTGAAAAATGACATATGACATATAAGTCGTGAGTATCATTTGATCGCTTAAACATAAAAGTAGTTTTTGTCTTTAAGATAGCCTCAAAAGATCCATATCTAAAAACATGATATTTTTTTCTTAATTGAATCAATTTACGATAATAGTTCAAAATCGAATCTGGTTTGCTCTCTTGTTCTAAAACGTTTATGTGAGCACAATTCGGATTTTGTTTCAACCAAGGATTACCACTTGTAAATCCACCATTATGATTCCATTGCATAGGTGTTCTTGCGTTGTCTCTAGATGTTTTTTGCATCATTTTAAAACGAATTTTCTTTGGTATTCCTAATTTCTTTCCCAGTTTATAAATCTGGTGGGTTTCCGTATCTTTAAACTCACTCATATCAACAAAATAACCGTTAGTCATACCTATTTCTTGGCCTTGATAAATATAGGGTGTTCCTTTTAATCCAAATAGCAAAGTAGCTAAAAGTTTAGCGCTCTCTATATGATATTCAACATCATTACCAAATCTTGAAACCGATCTAGGTTGATCATGATTTTCAAAATAATTAGCATTCCAATAGACTTCTTCTTGCCATCTTGAAAGACAGTCAAATAGTTTTTTAGGTTTAAACTTAGTTTTAAACCATTTATTATTGATTTGATCAATTTCCATATGCGCAAAACTAAATATCATATCTAGTTCATTTCTAAAAGGTAGAATTAAGTCATTTGCTTGGCTAGGTGTGACCATAACTGTTTCACCAACAGTAAATGTATTATATTTATCAAGAACTTCTGTTCTTAATCGCTTTAAAATCTCATGCATTCCTTCTTGTTGATGATAGTGCTCTTTTCCTGTTAACACAAATCGTTTTTTACCGTTTTCTAAACTTGTTTTAAATATGATATTTATAACATCACATCTAAATCCATATATACCCTTATCTAGCCAGAACTTCATTACATCTTGTATATCATTCATAACATCAGAATTATGCCAATTTAAATCTGGTTGTTTTTTGCTAAATAAATGAAGATAGTATTTTCCATTCACTTGATCCCAAGCTTTCCCACCAAAAAAACTAGTCCAATTGTTGGGCTTGTCTTTCCATATATAATAATCTTTATATTTAGGATCCCCTAAAACACTCTTTTTGAACCATTCATGCTCATCGGATGTATGATTAATAACCAAATCCATGATAATTTTAATGCCTCTAAGGCTGGCTTCTGATATAAGTTTATCCATGTCCTTCATTGATCCAAATTCAGGATTTATAGCTTTATAATCGCTAATATCATATCCATTATCATCATTAGGTGATTTGTAGACTGGAGATAACCATAAAACATCAACACCTAAAGATTTAATGTAATCTAGTTTTGATATGATACCTAAGATATCTCCAATACCATCAGAATTATTATCTTTAAAACTTCTTGGATAAATTTGATAAACTACTAAATCTCTATTTAGTCCCATGAAATCACCTCATATGGAGAGTTTTGTTACTCCTATTATAAGACTTCTTATAAAAAATAAAAAGCCTTTATACAATAATGTATAAAAGCTTATTCAATATTAAAATTTTTTAGTCTACTCAAAACATCTTTTAAAGGCAGACCCATGATTGTAAAAAAGTCCCCTTCATAATGATCGACTAACTTACCTCCATCACCTTGAATACCATAAGCTCCTGCTTTATCCATTGGCTCTTTGGTATGAATATAAGCTTTAATCTCTAGCTCACTTAAAGTTTTCATGCAAACTCTAGTTTTACTGTAAAAAGTTTCTTCTTTTTCACCTTGTATAATTGTGACTCCTGTATATACGTCATGACATTGGTTTGAAAGCGTTGTTAACATATTAAATGCATCTTGTTCATCTATAGGTTTACCAAGTATTTTTCGGTCATAAACGACAATAGTATCTGCTCCAATAACTACATCTTTTTTATAATTTTCAGCGATATGTTTTGTCTTCAAATTAGCCAAATACATTGCTACTTCATGTGGCTCTAAATTTTCATCAAATAACTCTTCTATATCACTAGATACAATCTTAAAATCAAGTCCTGCTTCTTTTAATAACTTTGCTCTTCGAGGAGAACTGCTTGCTAAAATAATCATAAATTTTATTGTATGCTTACTTCAAAATAAAGAATGCATACACTCCTTCCAACAAATAATTGTTATATATCTAGAATTTATTATATCATAACTCAAAATACGATTAAACTGATAAATGTTTATACACATATCTCATGCATGATATAATGTAATTATATCGGAGGTGATTTTGTGGAACACATCATTAAACTATTACAAAATGAAGTTAAAATCCCACAAAAAGCTAAATTAATCGTGTCTGTAAGTGGTGGTGCCGACTCCATGATGCTTCTGTCTCTTTTAAAGGATAGTTCATATAAACTTGAGGTTGTCCATTTCAATCATATGCTACGCGATCAATCAAAAATTGAAGCAGATTTAGTAAGAACATATTGTGAACAAAACAATATCTCTTTTCACTATTATTTAATTGAAGTTGGTGAAGGTAATTTCCATCATCAAGCACATAACCTTAGATTACATTATTTAAAAGATACTGCTAAAATCACTAAAGCTAAATATATTTTAACGGCGCATCATCTTGATGATTTAACTGAGAATATTTTAATTAAATTAACAAGAGGCTCTAACCTATTAGGATATGCAGGTATGCAATTAAATCACACAATAAAAGGGTTAACATTTGTTAAGCCACTTTTGTATACTTCTAAAGAAGACATTTTAAAATATATGAATGATCATAATATCCCATTTTTAAATGATGAATCAAATGATCAAGACTATTATTTGAGAAATAGATATCGCCATACTGTTGTACCTATCATGAAACAAGAAAATCCAAAATTACTAAATCAAATTTCCCAGTATCACAAACAAATATCACATGCATTTCGCTTTATCAGAAAAACAACTATGGAAAAGCTTAATGGTCAAGATTTAATTGATGTGTCTATGTTTAAGTCTTTAGATGATGCAATTCAAGAAGATATGGTGGCCTACCTTATCGAAAAAAAGGAACTAAACCTATCATTTGACATTATCCAAAAAATAAAAACGCTGATTTTACAAGATAAACCAAATCAAACATATCCCCTATCAAAGGGTTATTACTTTGTAAAAGCTTATGAGCAAGCTTCAATAAAACGTTTAATAAGTAAAAAAAATGTTAAAATTCAAATCGTTGAAGGCGAAAATAAGTTGTCAAATATAGATAATTTCACATTTTTAACTAATTCAAACACTCATACTGAAGAATTAGAAAAATTATGTTATAATAAATTAGCGTTTCCGTTATGGCTAAGACATAGAGAAAACGGCGATAAACTCGCTTATAATTTTGGTCATAAAAAGCTAAAAGATTTATTAATAGATAAGAAAATTCCGATGGAAAAAAGAAAATCCTTATGGGTTTTAACAGATAATGATAATAACATTCTATGGGTACAAAATCTTTATTTAAATCAAACGCTCGGGGACAAAAACAGTATATATTTTCAATTAAAGGAGCCAACACATGCATAAAGATATATCAACCATTTTAGTTTCTGAAACAGAAATAAACGACATATGTGAAACATTAGGACATCAGCTTAATCAGGACTACAAAGATAAAAATCCTATATTGATAGGGTTACTAAAAGGATGCATTCCTTTTATGTCAGATTTAGCTAAAAAAATCGAATTAAAAGTAGATATGGCATATATGTCAGTAAGCAGTTATCATGGTGGCATTAGTTCATCAGGTGACGTAAAAATCAAAATGGATTTAGACATTTCAGTTAAAGATCGCCATGTATTAATCATTGAAGACATTGTAGACACAGGTAACACAATTGTTACTATCGTTGAATTACTGAAACATAGAGGTGCAAAATCAGTCGAAATTGTAACTCTTCTAGATAAACCCGAAGGTAGAACAAAACCTTATGAACCAAAATATGTAGGAAGAACAATTCCTAAATTGTTTGTTGTAGGCTATGGATTAGACTACAATGAATACTATCGAAATCTTCCTTACGTTGGTGTACTAAAACCAGAAGTTTACACAAACAAAGAAAGTAATTAAGAGGTGGCTATATGAACCAAAATCCTAAAAAACCAACACCAAGAAAGCCAGATATGAGAAAAAAACCTGATTATTTAATCATGATTTTCACTCTCATTATCGTAATTGGTATTTTCTTGTTTCTAAGAGATGCACTTGCTGGTCAAGTCAATGAACTTACAGCTAGTGAAATCCAAGCAGCTGCAAACTCAGGTCATATTGAATCAGTTGAATATGAGTTAGTTGGCGGCGATAACTATGACTTAGTAAGAATCTCAGGTATGATATATGAACAACATGCTGCATTATATGACAATATGGTTTTATTCGAACGTGTTATGCGTATCGATGAAGCACAAATCATACTAGATGTTGTAGAAGGCTATGGAGGTACTACTCAGATTGTTGAAAGATCTGGTGTAACCTTCTGGAGTGTAATTATTAATTTAGTACCACTTATCTTAATCGTTGTTGTACTATTTATTATATTCAGAAACGCTAACAGTCAAAATAACAAAGCATTCGATTTTGCAAAAAATAGAGCAAAATTAAACCGTGAAAAAACAATTACATTTAAGGATGTAGCTGGTGTAGATGAAGAAAAAGAAGAAATGGAAGAATTAATAGACTTCCTTAAAGCTCCTAAAAAATATGTTGATATGGGAGCAAGAATTCCTAAAGGTGTTCTTCTTGTCGGTCCTCCAGGTACAGGTAAAACATTATTAGCAAAAGCCGTAGCTGGTGAAGCTAATGTCCCATTTTTCTCAATTTCAGGCTCTGATTTTGTAGAAATGTTCGTTGGTGTCGGTGCTTCTCGTGTCCGTGATTTATTTAAAGTTGCTAAAGAAAATTCACCTTGTATTCTATTTATAGATGAAATCGATGCAGTAGGTCGTCAACGTGGTGCAGGTCTTGGTGGTGGACATGATGAAAGAGAACAAACACTAAACCAATTACTTGTTGAAATGGATGGGTTCGCAGGCAATATGGGTATTATTATCATAGCTGCAACCAACCGCCCTGATGTATTAGACCCAGCACTTCTTCGTCCAGGACGTTTTGATAGACAAATTACGATTTCACTTCCAGATATTAGAGGACGTGGAGCTATTCTTAAGGTACATGCTAGAAATAAAAAAATAGATTCGAAGATTAATCTTGATGAATTTGCAAATAGAATTCCAGGTTTCTCTGGAGCAGATATTGAGAATTTACTTAACGAAGCAGCACTTCTTGCTGCTAGAGATAATAGAACATTAGTCTCAGAACAAGATTTAGATGAAGCAATCGATAGAGTCATGATGGGGCCTGCTAAAAAGAGCCGTAAATACTCTGTTAGTGAAAAGAAAACAGTTGCTTATCATGAAGCTGGACATGCAGTCATCGGGATCATGTTAGAAGATGCAAATGTAGTCCAAAAAGTAACAATTATTCCAAGAGGAACTGCTGGTGGTTATAACTTAATGACTCCTGCAGAAGAAAAATTCTTAGAAACTAAAAAATCACTAGTAGCTAAAATAACAAGTTATTTAGGCGGTAGAGTCGCTGAAGAAATCGTATTTGATACAGTGACTACCGGAGCTTATAATGATTTCCAAATCGCTACTAAAATTGCACGTGCAATGGTTACCGAATATGGTATGAGTGATTTAGGTCCAGTTCAATATGAAACTGGTAGTGGAAATGTCTTTTTAGGTAGAGATTATTTCAAAGAAAAAAACTTCTCAGATCAAGTTGCTCATGAAATAGATTCTGAAGTTAGACATATTATTACAACATGTTTTAATAAAGCTAAAACAATTATTCTAGATAACCGTGATTTACTAGATAAAATTGCTCATTTCTTAATTGAAGTTGAAACATTAACAAAAGCTGATATTGAAGAAATTGTAAGTACTGGTGAATTATCATGGTGGAAAGAAAAGAACGGAAAAACAGAAGATGCGTCTTGATAAGTATTTAAAAGTAGCAAGAATCATCAAACGTAGAACTGTTGCTAAAGAAGCCGCAAGCAAAGATAAAGTTGAGATCAACGATAAAATTGCTAAACCTTCTTCTGCTGTTAAAGAAAATGACATCTTAACTCTACATTTGGGCTCAAAAATAATCAAAGTTAAAATTACGAGTTTAACGCCTAAAAAAGATGAATTGATGTATGAACTTTTAAGTGAAGAAAAAAGGCCATAATATTTTATTATGGCTTTTTCTATGATATAATATCAAGGATTAGGAGG
Source organism: uncultured Acholeplasmataceae bacterium (assembly GCA_927441705.1). Lineage (GTDB taxonomy): Bacteria > Bacillota_I > Bacilli_A > Acholeplasmatales > Acholeplasmataceae > Mariniplasma. The sequence continues at coordinate 22,568 of CAKMKH010000034.1, forward strand.
ATTTGAAAATGTATCCAGATGATATCAATGAACAACAACTTGTGCGTAGAGAAAAAGCACAAGAATTAAAAAAATTAGGTGTTGAGCCTTTCGGACAAAAATATATTAGAACACATGATGCTAAAAACATTCATGATGTTTATGAACAATTTAACCATGATCAACTAGAAGAAAAAAATATTGAGGTCTCAATTGCAGGTCGCATTGTTTTAAAAAGAGGCCAAGGTAAAGCAGGTTTTATGCATATAAAAGACCGTGATGGTCAAATTCAAGTTTATGTTAGACAAGATAATATTGGAGAAGATAACTACCAATTGTTTAAACAAGCTGATTTGGGTGACATAGTCGGCATTAAAGGGGTTCTTTTTAGAACTAAAACAGATGAATTAACTGTAAAAGCATCTCATTATACACATTTAACGAAAGCATTAAGACCTTTACCTGATAAATTTCATGGTTTGCAAGATAAAGAAGAAGCTAGACGTAGAAGATATGTAGATCTTATTGTAAATGAAGATGCTAGAGTGGTTGCGATGACTAGACCAAAAATAATCCGTTCAATTCAAAACTATTTTGACTCAAAAGGATTTATTGAAGTTGAAACTCCTGTATTACACCCAATTTTAGGTGGAGCATCAGCAAGACCTTTCGTTACACATCACAACACACTAGATATGGATTTCTACTTAAGAATAGCTACTGAACTTCCTTTAAAGAGACTTATTGTTGGTGGACTAGAAGCTGTTTATGAAATAGGAAGACTATTTAGAAATGAAGGCATGGACGCAAAGCATAATCCAGAATTCACAACGATTGAAGCATATCTTGCATATGCTGATATGGGAGATATGATGGATTTAGTTGAAGGCTGCTTATCAACAGTAACTAAAGATATTTTAGGATCATATGATATCCATTACCAAGATGAAGTCATTCATATGGAAGCTCCTTGGAAACGTTGGCACATGGTTGATGCAATCAAAGATGTTTCTGGAGTAGATTTTTGGAAACATATGACATTAGATGAAGCAAAACAAATTGCTAAAGAACATAACATACATGTTGAAAAACATTTTAGTTATGGACATATTGTTGAAGCTTTCTTTGAACATTATGTAGAAGACAAAATTTTACAACCAACAATTGTTTATGGACATCCAATAGAAATCTCTCCATTAGCGAAAAAGAATGCTGATGACCAAAGATTTACAGATCGTTTTGAATTATTTATCATGAAAAGCGAATATGCAAATGCATTTAGTGAATTAAATGATCCAATTGATCAAAAAGAAAGATTTGAAAATCAAGTTAAAGAAAAAGCATTAGGAAATGATGAAGCTACAGAAATGGATATTGATTTTATTGAAGCTTTGGAATATGGTATGCCTCCTACTGGTGGTATTGGTATTGGTATAGATAGATTTGTTATGCTACTTACAAATACACCAAACATTAGAGATGTCATATTATTTCCTCATTTAAAAAATAGACCTTAAAAAAGATGGTATTTTTTGCCATCTTTTTTTTATATCATCTATGATATAAGCTTTTTTTTGCCTTAATTTTATCTATAAAATATTTATAGAAGAATATATTCTAACTTTTATCTTAAAAAATAAAGAAAAGGGCGCTTTACTGTTGTTTTTTAGTATAAAATGTTTTAGAATACAAGTGTATGTAAGCGTTTTTATAATTTCAAAACATTTCTCGTATAATTCCGGAGGATTTCATGAAAACAATTGTAATAGGTGTCATCGGAGCTGATGTTCATGCTGTTGGTAATAAGATCATTGAGTATACACTTACAAAAGAAGGGTTTAATGTCGTTAATGTTGGTGTATTATCATCTCAAGAAGATTTTATAAACGCAGCTATAGAGACGTCGGCTTCTTTAATTTTAGTTTCATCTTTGTATGGGCATGGTGAGTTAGATTGTCGCGGTATGAGAGAAAAATGTGAGGAATCAGGTCTAGACGATATTCTTCTTTATGTTGGAGGAAATATTGTTGTTGGTAAGCAAGACTTTGATGAAGTTGAAAATCGATTTAAAGAAATGGGATTCAATAGAGTTTATCCTCCTGGTATAAAAATTGAAGATGTCATTGAAACTATAAGAGAAGATTTAGGGGGCATTTAATGAAAACATATTTGCTGGTTGATTTTGGATCTACTTTTACAAAATTAACAGCTGTTGATCTTGAAAAAGAAGAAATTATCGCAACTGCAAAAGCGATTACCACTGTAGAGAAAGACATAACATTAGGTTATAAGAAAGCTTTATCTAGATTAATAGATAAAATTGGATATGAAATTAAGTTTGATAAAATAACTGCTTGTTCTTCTGCTGCTGGCGGCTTGAAAATGGTTGCTATCGGTTTAGTCGACGAACTTACAACTGAAGCAGCCCGTAGAGTTTGTTTAGGTGCTGGTGCTAAAGTTGAACTTGTTTTATCACATAATATAAATCATCATGAAGTTGATCAAATAAAAGAAAAAAACATAGATATTATTCTATTAGCCGGTGGTGCTAATGGGGGCAATAAAGAATGTGTAATTCATAATGCAAAGCAATTAGCTAAATCGGATATTAAAGCTCCGATTATTTTTGCTGGGAATAAGGATGCAACAGATGAAATTGAAGAGATTTTAACTGCTGCACATAAAGATTTTCATATATGTGAGAATGTCATGCCTCGTTTGAATGTTTTGAATATCACAAGTGCTAAAGATCAAATAAAAGATATTTTCGTTAAAAATATTATAGAAGCCAAAGGTATTAAAAAAGTTGAAAAACTAGTTGATGAAGTTGTACTACCTACTCCAAATGCTGTATTAATGGCTGCTGAACTTTTATCAAAAGGCTTTGGCGATGAAGATGGCCTTGGAGATTTAATGCTAGCTGATGTCGGTGGAGCAACCACTGATATATATTCAATAAGTTCTGGTTTACCTACACAAATGAATGCTATTTTATCAGGACTTGAAGAACCTTTTGCAAAACGTACTGTTGAAGGTGATTTAGGAATGAGATATTCATCTCTAGGAATCTTACAATCATTTACTGCTTCTGAGATAAGTCACTGGAAAACTCAAAATGTTGATATTGAATATGAAGCAAATAAAAGACATGACGATATTGAATTTATATCTTCTACTGATGAAGATTATATTGCAGATGATATTTTTGCTGGCAAATGTATTGATGTCGCAACTTCTAGACATGTAGGTACATTAAAAGGTGTATATACACACATGGGCGTTATGTATTATCAAATTGGTAAAGATTTAACTCAAACAAATTATTTCATAGGAACTGGTGGCGTTGTAATTAGTAGCAAAGATCCTGTAGCTATATTAAAAAACGGCACAAAAATGGTTAATAAACCTATGGAACTAAGACCACATAGTCCAGAGTATCTATTAGATAAGACTTATATTTTATCTGCAATGGGTTTATTATCAATGGATTATCCTGAAATCGCATTAAGAATAATGAAAAAATATATGGTGAAACTTTAGGAGACAATCATGCAAGTAAGAAACAAAAAATGGTCACTGGAAAAATTTTTAGAAGTAAGAAAAGAAGTTCTATCATCTTGGCCAACAGGATTAGATCCTTCTTTAGATTTAGATAAAGCTGTTGAAACATTAAAGGCTGTCCCAGCACATAAAAATTTTGCACTAAAACTACTTCAAGCTGAAAAAGAACAAAGAACTTATGTGCAACCAAGAGCTGGCGTAGCTACAATCGAACAGCATATGGATTTATTAAAACATTTAGAAAAAGCTGGAGCTGATTTTCTACCTTCTACAATAGATTCTTATACAAGACACAATCGATATCAGGAAGCTGAAGAGGGTATTGAAATTAGTAAACGTGAAGGCAGATCATTACTTAATGGCTTTCCAGCAGTCAACCATGGCGTTCCTGGATGTAAACAGATTCTTGATGCTGTGAATGTGCCACTTCAAGCAAGACATGGCACACCTGATGCACGCCTATTATCTGAAATAATTCATGCCGCAGGTTGGACATCAAATGAAGGTGGAGGTATTTCTTATAATATCCCTTATGCCAAAAATATTTCTTTAGCAGACTCAATCTATTACTGGCAATACTGTGATCGATTAGTTGGTTATTATGAGGAACAAGGCATCCATATAAATCGTGAGCCCTTTGGGCCATTAACTGGTACGTTAGTTCCACCATCAATTGCCATTACTATTGGAATTATTGAATCGATATTAGCAGCTACTCAAGGTGTTAAGCATATCACAGTAGGCTATGGTCAATGTGGAAATGTCACTCAAGATGTTGCAGCTATACAGATGCTAAAAGAATTAACTGATTATTATCTCTTTACATTCGGTCATAAGCATATGCATGTTACAACAGTTTTCCACCAATGGATGGGAGGATTCCCTCAAGATGAAAGTAAAGCATTGGCTTTGATCTCTATGGCTTCTACTGTTGCGACATTAGCTAAGGCTACTAAGATGATTACAAAGACACCAGTTGAATCTATTGGTGTTCCAACTAAAGAAATGAATGCAATTGGTATTAAGGCTTCTAAGTTTGTAGTAAACTTATTAAAAGATCAAACATATCCAGATTCAGAAAAACTTAGACTGGAAAAAGAAATGATTAGAAAAGAAGTGACTTGTCTAATGGATAAAGTCATTGATTTAGGCATGGGTGATGTAGCCGTTGGTACAATCAAAGCATTTGAATATGGTGTTATTGATGTCCCATTCGCACCTAGTAAACAAACATTAGGTGAAATATTACCAGCTAGAGATAATGAAGGTTGTATTCGAATTTTAGAATTCGGACATTTAGGTATGTCTGAAGAAGTTAAAAATTTCCATAAAGAAAAATTACTTGAAAGAGCAAAAAAAGAAAATAGGGCTTTAGACTTCCAGATGACTGTAGATGATGTATATGCAGTAAGTCAAGGACATCTAATTGGGCGAATAAACAATGAAAATTAAAAATATATTATTTACAAAATCATATACTGGATTTTATTTTGATGATCAAAAAGCAATTAAAAAAGATGCAATTCATGATGGCTTCTTATATGTCGGTGATCCCTTAACAGAAGGTTTTGAAAAAATTAGAGTTCCCGGTGAAGCTATCTCTATACAACTAATTCTAGAAGATGGTAGTATTGCTCAAGGAGATTGTGCAGCAGTGCAATATAGTGGTGCTGGAGGAAGAGATCCTTTATTCTTGGCTGATAGATATATCCCTTTTATGGAAGAACATATTAAACCTTTATTACTCAATAAAGAAATCACAACATTTAAAGAACTAGCTTCGATTTTTGATGATGTAAGAGTAGATGGCAAACGTCTTCATACAGCAATAAGATATGGTGTATCTCAAGCATTGCTTTCAGCTGTAGCTACAAAAGAGAAATTGACGATGGCTGAAGTCATTAGAAATGAATACAATCCAAAATTAACTGAACTAAAATCAATACCAATATTTGCTCAAACTGGAGATGATCGTTATACAAATGTTGATAAAATGATTTTAAAAGAAGTTGATTCTCTACCCCATGCTTTAATAAATAATGTCAAAGAGAAACTGGGCTATCATGGCGAAAAATTAATCGCTTATATTGAATGGTTAAAAAATAGAATACTAACTCAAAGAATAAATGATAGTTATAATCCTATTCTTCATGTAGACGTTTATGGAACAATAGGTATAGCTTTTAATGATGATATGAATCAGATCGTTTCTTATTGTAGAGATTTAGAAGAAGCAGCTTCTCCTTTTAAACTAAGATTAGAAGGTCCTTTTGATCAAGGAAATAGAGAAGATACTATGCTCATGTTACAAAAACTTAGTGCAGAATTAGATGATCGTGGTATCCATGTAGAAATAGTTGCAGATGAGTGGTGTAATAACCTAGATGATATCAAATATTTTGCAGATCATAAGGCTGGACATATTTTACAAATAAAAACTCCTGATTTAGGAGGATTACATCATATTGCTGAGGCTATTCTATATTGTCAAGAAAAAGGTATTGGAGCGTATTGTGGTGGAACTTGTAATGAAACAAATTTATCCGCAGTAGCAACCACTCATGTGGCAATCGGAGCAGGTGCAGATGTTTGTTTAGCTAAGCCTGGAATGGATGTTGACAGTGGATATATGATTGTTAAAAATGAAATGGAACGAGCAATTGCCGTTTCAAAAATAAAGAGATAGGTGATTCGTATTAAATCAATCGCAAGTGCAGGAACATTTGAATCTAATGATTGCATAGTTACAATTAAAAAAGCCGATACTTTATCAATAGATATTGAAAGTGTCGTTTTTGAACAATTTGGAAATCAAATTAGAGAGGTTGTTGTAAAAACATTATCTGAATTAAACATTAAAAACGTTAGTGTTTTTATTAAAGATAAAGGTGCTTTAGACTACACAATTATTGCTCGAATCAAAACTGCATGTAGAAGGTTAGGTGTATATCATGATTAGAAGTCTTTTATTCATTCCTGCTAATCATCCAGGCATGATGCAAAATGCTGATATTTTTAATGCAGATGCTGTTATCTTTGATTTAGAAGATGGTGTTATCATTACTGAAAAGGATGCAGCAAAAGATTTATTAGTTTCTTTTCTAAATCATTTTCATATGCATCACAAGAAGATTATTGTAAGGATAAATGATATTAATGATATAGATCATATAATTAATCCAAATATAAAAACAATTTTACTTCCCAAAGCTAATGAAGAATCACTTCTACTTCTTGACAAAAAGTTAACGTCTTTAGAGAAAAAAATAAAACTAGATTATCATATAGATATCATTGCCTTAATAGAAACTCCAGAGTCAGTACTAAACGCGCTAAATATTGCAAAAATAGAAAGAGTTTCTGGCCTTCTGCTTGGTGCAGAGGATTTAGCTACTCATTTAAGTGTAGAAAGAACTTTAGAGGGTAAAGAAATAGAATTTGCAAGAAATATGGTTATATATGCAGCCAAATCTTATCAAAAAGATGCTATCGATACACCTTATACAAATACTAACAATCAAGATGGATTGGCTTTTGATACCAAGCATGCAAAATCTATTGGGATGAACGCAAAAGCTTGTATCCATCCTAATCAAATTGACATTGTCAATGAAATTTTTATGCCTACTAAGGAAGAGATAGAGTTTGCACATAAAATTATGATAGCAAAAGAAAAAGCTGATCAAGAAGGACTTGGTGCTTTTTCTGTTGATGGTAAGATGATTGATCAACCCATAATAACAAGAGCTAAACATATATTAGAAAAAATAAAGGAATGATAATGTGATTCATAACAGTCTAAATCGCAGCATACCAAAACCATATAAAGCTTATACCACAGATGATGCTTTTTTAACTGAATCTTATAAACTATTACCAAAAACAAAACATAAAGGTATAGTTAATATTGTTGATTCTATATCAACCTTATTTGATATATTAAAAATTACAGATGGCATGACTTTATCATTTCATCACCACTATCGTAACGGTGATTTACTGTTAAACATGGTCTTAGAGGTTATAAAACAAAAAAATATAAAAAACTTAACACTTGCACCAAGTGCTATTTTTCCTGTTCATGAACCTTTAGTTGAGCTAATTAAAAATCAAAATATTACTAAAATATATACAAATTATGTGAATGGGCCTGTTGCAGATGCAATTAGTAAAGGACAATTAAAAGATTATCTGATTATGGATACACACGGGGGTAGAGCAAGAGCCATTGAAACTGGCGACATAAGTATTGATGTTGCATTTGTTGCCGCTAGCGCAGCTGATCATTTAGGTAATGCTAATGGTATTGATGGACAACATCCGTGTGGTCCTCTTGGGTATATTTATCCAGATATCCACTATGCAAAACACACTGTTGTTGTCACTGATACAATATTAGATAAATTAACTAATAATGATATTAGTCATCAATTTATTGACTATTTAATAAAGGTAGATCAAATTGGATTATCTAGTGGTATTGAATCTGGTACCACTCAAATGACAAAAGATCCAATTCAACTAAAAATAGCTAAAGATACTGTGAGATTGATTGATGAGTTAAGACTAATAAAAAATGGATTATCTTTCCAAACTGGAGCGGGCTCAACGAGTATTGCAGTGAGTCACTTTTTAAAAGAGAAAATGGTTGCTAATCATATTAAGGGATCATTTGCAAGCGGAGGCATAACAGCAAGTCTAGTTGATATGTATGAAACTGGTTTATTTGAAAAACTATATGATGTTCAATCTTTTGATTTGAAAGCAATAAAATCTTATCAGATAAACAAAAATCATTTACTGATGGATGCATCTATGTATGCAAACCCCTTTTATAAACATAACATTGCAAGTAAATTAGACATAGTTATTTTAGGTGCAACAGAAATTGATCTCAATTTCAATGTAAATGTCACAACTTCTTCTACAAACAAACTTATGGGAGGAAGTGGTGGTCATTCAGATACTGCTTATGAATCAAAACTAACCATTATAACAACCAATTTAGTCAAATCACGTATTTCATCTATAAGAAAACATATACAAACAATATCAACACCTGGAAGCAGTGTTGATGTTGTAGTTACCGAGCGAGGAATCGCTATAAATCCAAAAAGAATAGACTTACTAGATGCATTAAAAAGTTCAAATCTAAACATTATAACTATAGAAGAACTTTATCAAATGAGTATCGATATTGCTGGTGAACCTGAACTTTATACACCTAAAGATAGAGTTGTTGGTCTTATTAGATATAGAGATGGATCAATCATTGATTCAATATATGAGGTATTACATTAAATGATGCATTATCAATTTAAAGATATAATTTTAGAATCAGAAATTAATGATGTCAAAACACTACTTGAGAAAAATGACTTAAACTATGAATCAAACGTCACTAAAACTATTGGTTTATATGACAAAAAGAAATTGGTTGCTACAGGTTCTATTGATCATAATGTCATAAAAATGATAGCTGTAGATCAAGCATACCAATCTCAAAATTTGAGTTCAAAAGTATTATCCCATTTACTTTTTGATTTAGAAGCACATCAAATCGAGCATTTTTTCTTGTTTACAAAACCAGAAAATAAAAAAGTGTTTTCTAGTTTTTCACTAAATCTAATCATAGAAACAAAAGATATTGTTTTATATGAGAATAGAGAACAAAACATAACATCTAATTTGAATTTACTAGCTCAAAATCTTCCAAAGAAAAAATCAAGTAGAGGATGTATTGTCATGAATCTTAACCCCATGACATTAGGACATCTATATCTTATAGAGCATGCATCAAAATTAAATGATGATGTTATCATTTTTTTAGTAGAGACAGATGCTTCAATAATCGATTATAATACTAGATATACTATATTGAAAAAATCAATCAAACATTTAAAAAATGTATATATTTGTCCTTCTACAAATTACATAATTTCTAGAGCGACTTTTCCTACTTACTTTTTAAAGGAACAACTTAAAATGGAAGTATATACCAATCTGGATATCTCTATATTTGATAAATACTTTATACCTATTTTTGATATTGACATGCGCTATGTTGGTGACGAACCTATTGATCCCCTAACAAATAAATATAATAAAATGATGGTAAACATTTTGAAAGACCGTTTAACTATTATTAAAAGAAAAGAGATTACAGGTAAAGTAGTAAGTGCATCATATATACGGGAATTAGCCTACAAAAAAGATTATCAAACAATAAAGCAATTAGTTCCTAAAGCAACTTATAAATACTTAATATCCAAAAAAGGAAAAAAATTATTTAATGACTGATAAAATTCTAATGAGTAGGGAAGAACGTTTCAAAAAAATTCAAGCCCTATCAAAAAATAATAAAATAGTTATATGCTTAAAAGCTAACACACCTGGAATTGATAAAAATAGATATTCCAGCTTTTTTTTAATCCGTCAACTAGACATCACAATAAATGAATCATTTCAAGTCGAAGAAAAACAAAGTTTTGATGGCTTTGATGGACCTTATAACTTATATATTGTCGAGCACAAGTCACTTAAAGACATAAAAGCTGAACTTATACATATTGAAGAAAAACATCCCTTAGGAAGACTTATAGACTTAGATTTATATGCTAACCAAAACATGATATCTAGAGATGATTATAATCTTTCACAAAGAACATGCATGCTATGTGATAAACCGGCTTTCGAATGCATTAGAAACAATACACATTCACATTCAGAAGTTTTATCTTACATAGATATAAAGATATATATATACATCGAAGAATTTATAAATTCAATCATAGAGAAAGCAATACTTAAAGAACTTAATCTCGAAAATAAATTTGGTCTAGTGACGCCTTCTTCTAATGGTTCACATGACGATATGAACTATGAGTTAATGCTAGAGTCAAAAGATATTATAAAGCCTTACTTATTAGACATACTAAGATTAGGGTTCATTAATCATGAAGATGATCATTTATATCAAAAAGCAAGAGCTCTTGGACTAAAAGCTGAACTCGAAATGTTTGAAAAAACAAATCAAATCAACACATATAAAGGTTTGATATATATATTGGGATTTGTTCTCTTATCTATTGGTTATATTATAAAAAATAATTTACCTTACTCTGATTTATTTGTAAGAATTAAGACATTGGCAAAAGATGTTTTAGAAGACTTTGATCAAAACGTCCAAACTGCTGGTGTGAATTCTTATACAAAATATCAAATTACTGGTATTCGAGGGGAAGTTTTTAATGGCTTACCCACAATTCAAAAAGCTCAAAAAGTATTTATGCACCTTGATATAAATGAAGACAAACATCAACATCATCTTCTACTATTTTTTATGATTCATAGTGAAGATACTGTGTTATTAAAAAGAGCTGGTTCGCTAAAAGACTATCAACATTACAAACAAATGGCAGCTCAAGTAAATCCATATATAGATAAAGACATCATCAATTTCACATCTTACTGCATAAAGCATCATATTAGTATAGGTGGTTCAGCTGATTTATTTATTGTATTTCATTTTATTAATTATTTTATGCAATTCTATAAAAAATAAAAAAGCCGGATGGCTTTTTTACTTATAAACTGATAGTTTTATATTTTTGAACCTCATCTTTTACCATGTTTCCACCATAAATATCATAGGTCACAATCACTGGAAAATCAATGACTTCTAATTTATAAATTGCTTCTGGTCCTAACTCTTCATATGCAATAACTTCACTTTTTATGACTTTCTTTGATAACAGTGCTCCAGCTCCACCTACTGCTTGGAGATAAACAGCTTTTTGATCAATCATATCTTTAATAAAGTCATCACTTCTATCGCCTTTACCAATCATAACCTTTAATCCTTTTTTCATTAAAGGTAATGCAAAGGGATCCATACGATAACTAGATGTTGGTCCACAAGATCCAATAGGGCGTCCTTCTTTTTCTGGAGTTGGTCCGACATAGTAAATGACTTGTCCCTCAAAATCAAATGGTAACTTTTCGTTTTGATAAATCGCATCTACCATTTTTTTATGTGCTTGATCCCTGCCTGTATAAATAACCCCTGAGATATATATGATATCTCCAGCTTTCATTTTTTTTATATCTTTTTCTGAAATTGGTGTAATTAATTTCATCATATCACCTCCGTCTTATGTCTTGAAGCATGACATTGAAGATTTATAGCCACAGGAAGAGATGCGATATGACAAGGGTAAACATTTATTTTAACTGCAAGTGCAGTTGTTGAACCACCAAATCCCATAGGTCCGACGCCTAATTGATTGATCTCGTCCAATATTTCTTTTTCTAATTTTGCTAAAATAGGATCTTGATTTTCATCTTCTATATCTCTTAAAATAGCTTCTTTTGCTATAAGAGCTGATTTTTCTAAGTTTCCGCCAATACCAATACCTACAATTAATGGTGGACAAGGTTTCCCACCTGCATAAAAAATTGTATGTAGTACAAGTTTTTTAATACCCTCAATGCCTTCAGCGGGTGTAAGCATTTTAACTAGACTCATATTTTCACTACCTCCACCTTTTGGAGCTAGAGTTATTTTAATTTGATTCCCTGCAACTAAAGTCACATGAACGATAGCTGGTGTATTATCTTGAGTGTTCTTTCGATCAAGTGGATGTCTAACAACAGACTTTCTAAAAAAACCTTCTTCATAAGCTTCTCTAACACCTTGATTAATTGCTTCATATAAGTCTCCTTCGATATGAACATCATATCCAAGTTCAACAAAACAAACAACAAGACCGGTATCTTGACACATAGGTGCTTTTTCTGTTCTAGCTATCTCATCATTTTCGATGATTTGTTCTAAAACATTTTTCCCAATATTTGATTTTTCTTCTTTAATTTTTTTTCTTAAAATATCAATGAAAGACTCTCCTAAGTCACAATTTGCATCGAGAGCTAACCTTTTCACTACTTCTGTAATAGTTTTGGAATCTACATTTCTCATATCATCACCTATCCCCATTATACAATAAAAATACTAACTATTTTAGATAAATAAGTCTAATATAAAAATATATAAACAATTAATTAAATTAGAATAATTATGAGGTTATAAAAAAATAACACAAAATCACATAATTCTATAGAAATTGTGTGCAACCTATTATATAATGGGGTTATAAAATGTTTTAAAAGGAGAAGAGAAATGAAGAAATTTTTACTTGCAGTTTTAGTTTTATTTGTTTTTATTGGGGTTGTCGGATGTTCTAATGATGATTATGTGAACCCTGAAGTTTTAGAAGTTCAACTTATTCCATCAAGAGACTCTGCAGTCTTAGACGCACAAAGAGCACCATTAGAAGCATTATTAGAAGCTGAACTAGATATGGAAGTTAATGTTACTGTAGCAACTGATTATAATGCATTGATCGAAGCAATGGCATCAGGACAAGTTCATGTTGGTCTCTTAGCTACTGCATCATATGTATTAGCTCATGATGAAGGTGCTGCTGATGTTATCCTTAAATCATTACGTTATGACGTTGATGACAATGGTAACTTATTAACTGATCAACCACTTGTTGATGGTTATAAATCTCAACTAGTTGTTGCTGCTGATTCAGGTATTGAAACTTTAGAAGACTTAGTAGGAAAAAGAATCGCAATTTCATCTTTCACATCAACATCAGGTTTCGTATGGCCAGCAAACTTATTAGCTGACAATGATATTGATCCAGAATTAGATGTAACTTGGGTTAATGCAGGTGGTCATGATGCTGCAATCTTAGCACTTGTTAATGGTCAAGCTGATGCTGCATTTACATTTAAAGATGCAAGAACATTAGTTGTTGGTGATTATCCAAATATTAATGAATTAGTTATTCATCTTCAAGATACAGAAAGTATTCCAAATGACACTATCTCTGTTATTCCAAATTTAGATCCAGATTTAGTACAAGCAATCACAGATGCTTTCTTAGCAATCGCTGCTGACGAAGATGGTATTGCTATCATGGATGCAATCTATAGCCATAAAGGTTATGCAGTTGCAACTGATGATGAATATGATATCGTAAGAACATACCTTGAAAGACAAAAAGCTTGGGAATTTGAATAAAGATATCATTTTTAAGTAAAAAAATTAAGAGAATAGCCACCTTTTGGTGGCTATTCATCTCATAAAAGGGGTTTAAGCAATGATAAAATTTGTAAATGTATGCAAAACATATCCCAATGGAACACAAGCATTAAAAAATGTGAATTTGGAAATCAAAGAAGGTGAATTTGTAGCAATCCTTGGATTATCTGGTGCAGGTAAATCCACTCTTCTTAGAACTCTAAATCAAATTATCCCAGTAACTAGTGGAGAAATTTTATTCGAATATGTTGATAAAGAAACTCATGAAATATTTGGTAGTCAACAAAAGGATGACCTAATCTCAATTGATATTACAAAACTTAAAGGTAAAGAATTGAGAAAAATGCGTGCCCAAATTGGTATGATTTTTCAAAGTTTTAACATTATAAAAAGAATGTCTGTATTGCAAAATGTCTTATCTGGTCGTGTAGCATTCCATCCAACTTGGAGAACTATTATTGGTTTGTTTCCTGAAGAAGATAAACAAATTGCATATCGTGCTTTAAAAAAGGTTGATATACTTGAAAAAACTTATTCTAGAGCTAGTGAATTATCAGGTGGCCAGATGCAAAGAGTTGCAATTGCTAGAAGTTTAGCCCAAGAAGCTAAAATTTTATTAGCTGATGAACCAGTAGCATCACTTGATCCTATTACTACTTTTGAAGTCATGGAATTTATCAAAAAAGTGAATGTCGAAGAAAATATTACTACTATAGCTAATCTTCACCATGTCGATTTAGCACTTAAATATGCTACACGTATAGTTGGTGTAAGAGATGGCGAGATTGTTTATGATGTTCCAGTTTCAAGAAAAGCTCAAGCTCAAATCATTGATGATTTAGAAAAAGTTTATGGTAGACCAATCACTCAAGATGATTTTGTAGGTGATGAAGAATGACAGAACATCAACAAGATACACTTTATCTTGTTAAACCAAAGCGATATAAATTTTGGTTTAATATCTTTATCTTTGTATTTTTAGTTGTTGGAAGTTTAATATTTGCTAAATTTAGTTTTATTGAAGTTCTTCAAAACTTTTTCCAAAGCACTAGATTACTAAAAAGAATGTTTTTTCCACCAAGTTGGGAATATGCAAATAATGTCATAAAACCTTTACTAGAAACTATCCAAATGGCTATTGTAGGTTCTTTTGTTGGAGCGTTTTTTGCATTCCCAGTATCTTTGTTAGCTGCGAGCACATTTACAAATAATAAATATGTAAATATACCTACACGTTTAATATTAAATATTTTTAGAACGATTCCAGCGCTAGTTTTAGCGTCTTTATTTGTTGCTATTTTTGGAATCGGGAATTTTGCTGGTGTCCTAGCATTATCAATATTTTCATTTGGTTTAGTCTCTAAAATGTTATATGAAACTATTGAATCTATTGACGAAGGTCAAGTTGAAGCTATTAAATCTGTTGGTGGTAACAAAATGGAAATATTGAGATATGCGATTATACCTCAAGTACTTCCACAATATTTATCTTATACGCTTTATGCATTTGAAGTAAACGTGAGAGCTGCTGCTGTCCTTGGTTATGTAGGTGCTGGTGGTATTGGTCAAGTTTACGAACGTGCTTTAGCTTTTAGACTATTTGATCGTGTTGGTATAATCATAATTATCTCATTCGGTGCAGTATTAATCATTGATACAGTATCCACAGCGATTAGAAAGAGGTTGGTACGATGAATACTCCTATAATCACTTTGCCTCAAAAGCCAAAGGAAAGTAAGCTTAGAAAAACATTAATATATATTATCGTTATATCCTTAATTCTATGGAGCTTTGATTCGATTAACTATCAAGGTGTAATGGTCACTGCTGCCGGTACGATTAGAGGTATGTTTGACGGTATTATGAACCCTGACATGGGCTACATAACAAATACTACTATTGATGGTCTTCCTTATGCAGTTTTAGAAACTATTGCTATAGCGATTGCAGGTACATTTATATCAGGTATTTTAGCAATTCCATTTGCACTTTTTGCTTCAAGAAATATCGTTGGCGATCGTACAGCTAAGATTGGAAAATTTATTATCACTATGATAAGAACTTTCCCAGAATTAATATTAGCACTTGTCTTAATTAGTGTTGTTGGTCCTGGTGCTCCAGCTGGTATTTTAGCTTTAGGAATACACTCTATCGGTATGCTAGGTAAACTTTATAGCGAAGCTATTGAAAGTATGGACATTGGTGTTAAAGAAGCCTTAGAATCTTGTGGAGGAAATAAGATGGAAGTCTTATTTAGAGCAGTATTGCCACAAGTTGCACCTGAGTTTTTTAGTTATACTTTATTTAGATTTGAAATCAATATGAGAGCCGCTTCTACACTTGGTCTTGTAGGTGCAGGTGGTATTGGTGCTCCACTAATTTTTGCTATCCGTGCAAGAGCATGGGATAGAGCTTTTACAATCGTTATTGTTTTAATTATTACAGTAACAATCATTGATATAATTTCAGGAAAAATAAGAAAAAAATTAGTTTAAATTCTATTAAGTAAATATGCAAAAACTAAGGATAACTTCGGTTATCTTTTTGTTTATTTATGTGTTACAATAAGATTATACAAACGCTTACATTTTCAGAAAGGAATTACATTAAAATGATAACATTGGATGGTCATCAACTGACCTTAAAAGACCTTGTAAAAATCTCTAGAGGCTATGATAAGGTTGAATTATCAAAAACAAGTCAAATATTAGTCAACAAGGCAAGTTTATTTGTAGAGGAACTGATTAAAAAGGGGAAACCAGTTTATGGTATTAATACAGGTTTCGGACATTTGTCTAATGTATTAATTAAAAACGAAGAGCTAGAAAAACTACAAGAAAATTTACTGAAAAGTCATGCTTGTGGTATGAAGAATCCTCTTCCTATTGAAACTGTTCGTGCAATGATGGCTTTAAGAATCAATGCACTTATCCAAGGATATAGTGGCATCAGACTAGAAACACTTAATCTTATGGTAAAACTATTAAATGAAAATATAATACCAGTCGTATTTGAACAAGGTAGTTTAGGAGCTAGTGGTGATTTAGCTTTATTATCACACATGAGTCTACCATTAATTGGCCTCGGTGAAGTTTACTATAAAGAAGTTAGAATGTCGACTATAGATGCTCTACAAAAAGCAAAAATCAAACCTCTTGAAAAATTGCATCCAAAAGAGGGATTAAGCTTAATCAATGGTACTCAAGCAATGAGCGCTATTGGTAGTTTAGTATTATATGATGCATTTAGACTTATTAAATATGCCAATTTAGCCTTATCTTTAACTATGGAGGCATTAGAAAGTATCATTGATGCATTTGATCCAAAAATCCAAAATGTTAGACGCCACCTTGGTCAAATGGAAGTTGCAGATCAAGTGATAAGAAATCTAAGATCAAGCCAAAACATAACACATCAAAGTGAAAAGAGAGTCCAAGACGCATATTCTATAAGATGTGCACCTCAAGTACATGGTGCATCTCTAGATGTCTTTCACCATGTCTTAAGTATTATTGATATAGAGATGAATTCTGTAACAGATAATCCGATTTTATTTGAAGAAAGCCAAGAGGCAATTAGTGCTGGTAATTTTCATGGTCAACCTCTAGCATTAGGATTCGATTATATTGCTATGGCAATTGCAGAACTTGCAAATATAAGTGAAAGACGTATAGAAAGATTAGTTAATCCAAAGTTAAATGATGGTCTTCCACCATTTTTAACCCCTTGTTCTGGAGTCAACTCTGGATTTATGATCGTTCAATATACAGCAGCTTCTATTGTTAGTGAAAACAAGGTCTTGGCACATCCAGCATCTGTTGATTCTATTCCTTCTTCTGCTAATCAAGAAGATCATGTATCAATGGGATCAATCTCAGTAAGAAAAGCCAACGAAATTTTAGAAAACACTAGACGTGTAATTGCACTAGAAATATTTACCGCTTGTCAAGCACTTCATTTTAGAGGCAGCGATAAATTAGGTGAAAAAACAAAACGAGCTTTTGACTTTTTCTCTAAACATATACCATTTATTGAAAAAGATGAAGTCATGTATCCACATATGCATAAAGTTGAATCTTTATTAAAAGATGATGATACATATACTCATCTATTTGAAGGAGATGATATTTTTGAATAATTCTATGACTTTAGAATCTATCTTTAAGGATCTTCCTGCGTACCCAACCTTTATTGAAGGTATTAGAAGAGCACCAAAAAGAGATATGACACTAAATAATCAAGATATAAAACAAGCATTGAAAAATGCACTTAGATATATTCCAAAAAAGTGGCATGATGTCTTAGCTCCAGAATTTTTAGACGAACTTCTTACACGTGGACGCATTTATGGATATCGCTTTAGACCGTCAACTATCATTAAAGGTCTTCCTATTGATCAATATAAAGCAAATACTTTAGAAGGCAAGGCATTTCAAGTTATGATTGATAATAATTTAGATTTTGATGTTGCACTATATCCATATGAGCTTGTAACATATGGTGAAACAGGTCAAGTTTGTCAAAATTGGATGCAATATCACTTAATCAAGAAATATTTAGAAATTATGAAAGAAGATCAAACATTATCCATTTTATCAGGCCATCCACTTGGATTATTTCAATCTCATAAGCTTGCGCCACGAGTTGTATTAACAAATGGCCTTATGGTAGGTCTTTACGATAACATGCATGACTTTAATCGTGCTCAAGCTTTAGGCGTCGCAAATTACGGTCAAATGACCGCTGGTGGGTTTATGTATATCGGTCCACAAGGCATTGTTCATGGAACTTATTCTACATTATTAAATGCTGGTAGATTAAAATTAGGCATACAAGATCATGAAAATCTAAAAGGCAAACTATTTGTTTCTTCTGGATTAGGTGGTATGAGTGGTGCCCAAGGAAAAGCTATTGAGATTGCTGGAGGTGTTGGTATCATCGCTGAAGTTGATTTGTCCAGAATAAACACTAGACACTCTCAACATTGGATATCTGTCGTAGCGCATAACGAGAAAGAAGCATTTGAGATTGCTTTAAAATATCAACAAGAAAATAAACCTATAGCGATTGCATATCATGGTAATATTGTTGATTTATTAGAATACGCCAACACAAATAATATAACAATTGATTTATTAAGTGATCAAACTAGTTGTCATGCTGTTTATGATGGTGGGTATTGTCCAATAGGATTGTCTTTTGATGAAAGAACAAAACTATTGAACGAAGATAAAGATTTATTCATTAAAAAGGTAAATGAAACACTTCATAGACACTATTTATCAATTAAATCGCTTATACAAAAAGGAACCTATTTTTTTGATTATGGCAATAGCTTTTTGAAAGCATTATATGACTCAGGAATTAAAGAGATTTGTAAAAACAAAGAAAATGATCTAGATGGTTTTATTTATCCTTCTTATGTAGAAGATTTAATGGGTCCACTTCTATTTGACTATGGATATGGTCCTTTTAGATGGGTATGTTTATCTGGTGATGATAATGACCTTGATTTAACTGATCAAGTTGCTATGTCTTGTATTAATCCAGATCGCAGATTCCAAGATAAAGATAATTATGACTGGATAAAAAACGCAAAAGATAATCAACTAGTTGTAGGTACAAAAGCTAGAATCTTATATCAAGATGCTGAAGGCAGACTTAAAATTGCGCTTGCATTTAATAAATTGGTAAGAGATAAAAAAACAGGTCCCATCATGCTTGGAAGAGATCATCATGACACGGGTGGCACAGACAGTCCATTTAGAGAAACTGCGAATATAAAAGATGGATCTAATATTATGGCTGACATGTCAACACATGTAGCTTTAGGTAATGCTCTACGTGGTATGAGTCTAGTCGCATTACATAACGGTGGTGGTGTTGGTATAGGAAAAGCGATTAATGGTGGTTATGGTATGGTATTAGATGGTTCTCATAGAGTCGATAATATACTAAAACAAGCTATGATATATGATGTCATGGCAGGTGTATCTAGAAGATCATGGGCTAGTAATAAGCATGCTATAGAAACAACATCAGCATTCAATGAAAATCATGAAAATGCGTCTGTTTTGATGCCATATGTTGCAGATGATGATTTACTTAATGAAACATTGAAAAATAGGGGGATTAAATTATGAAACATAAAATTGTTCAATGTGTACCAAATTTTTCTGAAGGTATAGATAAAGATAAAATTGAAAAAATTATTGAGCCTCTAAAAAATAAAAAAGGATTTAAGCTAATAAGTTACGAGGCAGATCAAAACTATAATCGAACGGTTGTAACTTTGATTGGTGATCCTTATATGATGATAGAACCACTCCTAGATTTTTTTAAAGTTGCTAGAGATTTAATCGATATGAATCATCAAAAAGGTGAGCACCCAAGAATGGGTGCTGTTGATGTTGTTCCATTTATTCCGATTGAAAACATTGATATCGAAGAATGCATTGACTTATCAAAATTGCTTGGTCAAAAAATATATGAGACTTTAGATATCCCTGTATTCTTATATGCAAAATCAGCACAGTCGGATGATCGCATTGATTTGCCCAATATTAGACGTGGTGAATTTGAAGGTATGTCAAGTAAAATTAAAGAATCTTTATGGAAACCTGATTTTGGAAAAAACGAAATTCATAAAACATTTGGTGTAGTTGCTGTTGGAGCAAGACTACCTTTAATTGCATATAATATTGATTTAGATACAGATGATATTAAAATCACTAAAAATCTTGCTAAAGCAATACGACAATCAAGTGGGGGGTTTCAGTATATACAAGCTGGTCCAGCATTTTTAGATGATAAGAATCACACTCAAGTCACTATGAATATACTAGACTATAAAAAAAATCCAATCTATAGAATCTACGAAACAATTTGTATGGAAGCAAACCGTTATGGTATAAAAATAAAATCATCAGAGATTGTTGGATTAGTTCCTAGAGATGCGATTTTTCGCTCTTTGCAATACTACCTAGATAAAGACAAAATAGAATATAAGAAAGACATGAGCTTACAAGAAATTGTTAACTTTGGCATTAAATATTTAGGCTTGAGAGAGTTTGATAAATATAAAATCATTGAAGCTCACATTGAGGATGCTTTATGATAGCAGATTTAATTATCTATAATATTCACAAGCTTTATAATCCAATCGAAAAACCACCTGTTAAAGGCATCAATATGTCAAATATCGATGTTTTAACTCATGCGTATATTGCTATTAAAGATGGTAAAATTTTAAAGGTATCTCAAGGTGATTTTAAACATTTTATTGATGCTAAAACAACTTTATTTGATGCTAAAGGTAGCGTTTGTTTACCTGGATTTATAGATTCCCACTCTCATTTAGTTCATGGGGGTTCTCGTGAAGATGAATTTGAAAAATTAAAACAAGGCACACCTTATCTAGATATACTAAAGGCTGGAGGAGGCATCTTAGGAACAGTTGAAAAAACAAGATGGGCTTCTTTTGAGCAACTTTATCATCAAGCCTATAAGTCTTTAGATACGATGTTATCTTATGGTGTAACTACTTTAGAGGCTAAGAGTGGATATGGACTTTCTTTAAAGCATGAACTTAAGCAGCTTGAAGTTTCAAATAAACTAAATCATGACCATCCTGTAGAAGTTGTCTCAACATATATGGGCGCTCATGCAATTCCAAAAGCATATGAAAATAATAGAGAAGCTTATATTAAGAACATTAAAGAGGATTTGATTTCAATCAAAGCTTCACATTTAACAAATGCTGTTGATGTTTTTTGTGAGACAGGTGTATTCGATTTATCTGAAACAAGAGACATTTTAGAAACTGCAAAATCTTTAGGTTTTACTGTCAAATTGCATGCAGATGAGATAGATGCTTTAGGAGGAGCCGGCTTAGGTGTTGATCTTGGTGCAACTAGCGTTGATCACTTGATGGCAATCAAGGATGAAGATATTGAAAAATTAGCTAAATCAAATACAATAGCAAATCTTTTGCCTGGTACTTCTTTTTACTTAAATAAAACCTATGCAAATGCAAGAAAAATGATTGATGAAGGTTGCGCACTATCAATATCAGGTGATTACAATCCTGGGAGTTGCCCTACAGAAAATTTCCAATTCATTATGCAGTTAGCTGCAAATTACTTAATTATGAAGCCCGAAGAAATATTAAATGCAACAACCATAAATGCTGCCTATCATTTGGGGTTACAAAAAACTAAAGGCTCGCTAGAGCCTGGAAAAGACGCAGATATAATATTACTAGATATACCAAATTTGGCATACTTGTTTTACCATTTTAGTATAAATCATGTTACTGATGTGTTTATAAAAGGTGAAGTTGTTGTAAAAAATAAAAGAATATTGAGGAATACATATGAAACTAATTGATCTAAAAATAACTGAATTTATTAACCAAGTAGATTCAAATTCACCAGCACCAGGTGGCGGCAGTGTTTCTGCACTTATTTCTACACTAGGGGTATCTCTAGCAAGAATGGTTGGGCATTTATCCGTTACCAAAAAAAAGTTTAAGAACCTTGATAAAGATGTACAAGAACAGTTTAATAAAAATCTAGAACATCTAGAAACTATTAAAGATGAGCTAATTACCCTTATTGATAAAGATACTGAAGCTTTTAATGAAATCATGAAAGCCTTTCAAATACCTAAAGAAGAAACAGAAAAAAGAATGACTGCGCTTGAAGATGCAACTTTAGAAGCAATCAAAGTTCCTTATAAAGTTGTTACTATATCATTTAAAGCTTTAGAAATGTTATCATTTATGCTTGCTTATAGCAATACACAAACTGTATCAGATTTAGGTGTTTCAGCGCTATCAATTGCAGCAGGTATTGAAGGAGCAGCAATGAATGTCCTTATTAACCTACCTGGATTATCTAATGAAGAGCACATCAGCATCTATAAAAATGAAATGAAAAATATTCTTAATGAAACAAATCATTTAAAGCAAAATATTCTTAATTTAGTTTATGAGTACTTATAAAATATGGAAAAGCCAAATCACATCAAATATGATTTGGCTTTTTTTATAGTATTGTTTCTACTAAAGAATGATCATAGGTAAGATTGTTAATCCACCTGCCTGATCTACTTCTTCTATATCCCAATAAGAATTTAGTGATTTCTTCAATATTAACTAATGCAATAATAATGTATAGTGGTAACTGTGTGAAATATGAAAGTATAAATGCGAGTGGAACACCTATAAGCCATAGTGATACTACTTCAATGACTAAAGCGAATTTTGTATCCCCACCAGATCTTAATATACCAACAATCATAATCGCATTTAAGAATTTAATTGGTGCATAGATTGCATAAACTCTTAAAATAATAACTACTGTTTCTTTAACTTCTAAACTTAGCTCTCCGAAGAGTGGCACAATAACAGGTGCAAATGTGAATAGGATGATGCCTAAGAAAATACCAAATCCAAATCCAAGCTTTCTAAATCTTTTTTCCCATTCCCTAGCTACATCTAGTTGATTTTCGCCTAATTTATTTCCAATCATCACTGCTGCAGCATTTGCTATAGATATAGTGGCTACCCAGAATATTGAATTGATTTGGTTAGATAAGTAGATACTTCCAACGGCTTTTTCTCCAATAAGACCATATGCAACTAAATACATCGTCATGCCCAATCCCCAAAAACTCTCATTGAGTAAAACAGGTATAGCTGTCTTTAATAATTTGTTCATAAATGATTTAGTTATATGTTTAATAGAAGAAAAACGAATTCGTAAAGCTTCACTTTTACTAACAACTAAAAATCCTATAGATAATATAGCAACCAAACTTGATGATATTAAGGTTGCGATTGCAGCACCTTCAACACCTAATTTTGGAAATCCCATCCTACCGCCAATTAAACCATAATTCAAAAAGGTATTAATTATAACACCTAACATTTGAAAGATAGATGGCCACAGTATTTTTTGAACGTTTCTAGCTAACATACTAATTGAAAAACTAATTGTCATAGTAATAAATCCAAAACCAATGATGCGTAAATATCTAGTCCCTAACTCAATGACATTTTGATTAGGTTCCTCATTTAAATTAAACAATTGAATCAATTGACTAGGTATAATTTGTGTAAGTCCCAAAAAGACAAAAGCAAAAAACAGACCAGATAATAGCATAAATAAAAATACTTTAGATATGTTCTCATAATTCTTTGATCCATAATATTGTGCAATAAAAATACCAAAACCAGAAAATAATCCGAATTGAATAATACTTAATAAAAATAAAAATTGACTTCCAATACCAACAGCACTAAGTGCGTCATCTCCAAGTTCAGTAACCATGAAAGTATCAATGATTCCTAAGAGTGAGCCTAAGAGCTGAGATAGAAATATAGGAATTGCGATTTTTACGAGCGTGCTATAAAAATGTTTGTTTTTTTCTTGTGTTGTCATGATAATCTCCATTTAATTAAAATCCAATTCATTATAGCATTTTTTAACAGTTATTAACAACAATACTTCCCAAATATAATACTTTTATTATAAAATGTATATTGATTAATATTTCATGATAAACTATATCTAACAAATGATTTTTAGAGGGTGTTAATAATGGATAATTTATATAGAGTAAGTGCTTTTACAAAAGATGGACAAGGTGGTAACAAAGCTGGTGTGTATATAGATGCTGACCAATTAACTGATGTTGAAATGCAAGACATCGCAAGAAAAGTTGGATACAGTGAAACAGCGTTTGTCTTAAAAAGTGATGTCGCAGATTTTAAGGTTCGTTTTTTCACTCCGATTGCAGAAGTTGATATATGTGGCCATGCAACAATTGCTACTTTTTTCACACTAAAACAATTAAATATTGTAGAAACAAAAACCTATTCACAAGAAACAAAAGCAGGCATATTAAAAATAAAAGTCACTCATGATGAAATACATATGCAACAAAATATTCCGATTTTTTATAATAAAGTAAGCAAAGATTTAATAAAGTCTTGTTTTACACATGTTGATTTTGACGAAAATCTTGACCCTTATGTTTTATCTACAGGCATAAAGGAAATATTTGTACCTGTTAAAAACAAGACAGTATTAAATAACTTGATTCCTAACATTGAACAAATAAAAAAAGTATCACTAGCACATGATACAATTGGTATTCATGTATTTGCAATAGCAGATGATGTAGATGCCTATGGTAGGAACTTTGCTC
>CAKMKH010000035.1 GCA_927441705.1 uncultured Acholeplasmataceae bacterium
AATGAATAGACTATTAACAGATTTATCAAAGCTCGACATTAAAGATAACATTACATACAGATTATCTGATCAATATAAAGACAGTTTTCACGAATTAAGGAAAACGGTCAATTTTGCACTTGATGGTGCAGAAGCTTATTAAAGACGAACAACTTGATGAATTAAAACTTGCTGGTATGTATCATGATATTGGAAAGATTGCTATACCAGATGCGATTTTAAATAAACCAGATAAGTTAAGTGATCAAGAATTAAAGATTATGCAAACACATACTGAATCAGGATATCATATTTTGAGGGCTGCTGATGATTATTCAAGACTAGCTGAATATGCCTTATCGCATCATGAAAGATGGGATGGTAAGGGCTATCCAAGAGGTCTTCGTGCTGAAGAGATTCCAATCATTGCTAGAGTTATCAATTTATGCGATTCATACGATGCAATGACTACAAACCGTGTTTATAGACAAAAAATGTCAAAAGACGAAGCAGTTAAAGAAATTATTAGAGGTTCAGGACATCAATATGATCCAAAAATAGCTAGAATTTTTGTCGAAAAAGTATTAAAAAGACCATTTATAAAATAATATCTACCAAACCCCTTAATAAGGGGGTTTCTTTATGTTATAATCATTATAAACAACTAACGGGAGGCAGTTATATGCATGAAGTCATTCGATATCCAAAAGATAAATCTTATGGGGAATATTTTAACAAAGTTTTAAGATTTTTAAATAAGCACAATGAAGATAGTAAATATATATTTTTTCATTGGAGTAGATGGGAATGGATGTTTGCTAGAGATTCGTTTAAAGAAAGTGATTTAGCTCAAATAGCATTGTTTGTTAAAGATGGAGATATTAAAGGAGCAATTATTTTTGAAGATGATCCTGAAGATGTCTATTTTGCTGTGTATGATGACATTAAAGCATTAAAAATTGAGATGATCGAGTATTTTAAAAGAAATTATAAAGATAAAGATATTATTATTCCACAAGACCCTGAAATGTCTCAATTGTTAGCAAAAATTAATTATGAGAAAACGGATTGGATTGATCCAGTCACAAGATTTTCTTTAGTAGATTTTGAAATACCAGAAACACCAGGATACAAAATTGTATCGTTAGATGAAGATTATCGATTAGATCAAATTCATCATGCATTATATAGAGGTTTTAATCATGGGGATGATATCACTTATAATGAAGAAGATTTGTCGAAAAGAAAGCATGAGACATCTTCACCGAATTTTAATAAGAAATATACATATGCGGCAGTTCATGATAATAAGTTTGTAGCATACGCTGGTGTTTGGTACTTGCCAAATTCAAAATCTGTATTAGTTGAACCGGTAGCAACAGTTCCAGAACACAGAAGAAAGTATCTTGCTAGGGCTTGTATATATGCTTGCATTAAAGCTGTTATGAAAGATGGAGCTAAAAATGTGTTTGTTGGATCCAATCGGGATGTATATTTAAATATGGGCTTTAAGGAAGTGGATTACGCAATTAGATATAAGAAAAAATTGTAAATATTACATTTTCTTAATGAATCTTCAATATAGAGAGTCAAGGCTTGGATGATGTAAGTGAAAGGTATTATATTTGATATTTATGATGAATTATCTGATTTTAATTTTCCATATCATCAAACAAAAACACATCTAAATTACATAGATTAATAACATAGAAGAGTTAATAATTTTTTATAAAAATCTGTTTAATTCAAAGTTTATACTTATTATTGTTATAAAATATAGAAGTACAATTAATAACAACTAGGAGGTGTTATCATGAAACAAAAGCTTTTAAACCACGAACTGAAGTATATTTCATTATTTTCAAAGATAAAAAAATATAATTATGGATATGAGGCTGAAGATTTACAACAAAGAGATAAATATTATCATAATCAATTACACTTGATGATTAACAAATTTAACGTTAAAGATATCGATGAATATTTATCAAGAAACAAACAACATGGATTTGCTATTTATCGAGTTGAAGGTGATCTTGATATAAATCTTGTAAAAAAACAAGAAGATATTGTTAGTCATGAGGCAATTTATGGTAGAAAAATTGTTGATTTAAATGTTACTAAAAAATCTGATGTAAACATCAGTGTAGTCAATCCACAAAAAGACACTAAATTTTTTGAATTTCTATATGAAGACAGTAAGGCATTTGGAGAAGATTATGCTATCGGAAATGTTAAAAGACAAAAACAAGTTTTAAGCAATAATGATAAAGTATACTTCTATCTTCAAGTTACTTATGAAGATCAAATTGTCGGAACACTTAATGCATTTATTGATAATGATATAGCAAAATTAGATGATTTTACGATCAAACCTAATTTACAGAAACAAGGTTTTGGATCTACGCTCATGCGGGAAATGTTAGAATTATTAACAACTAAGGGTGTTAAATATGTATATTTGGTTACAGACCAAGAAGACACACCAAAAGATATGTATCAAAAATGGGGATTTAAATATATAAGTGATTATTATATTATAAGAAAAACTATAAATGAGTGATTGTATAGTATAGAAGATAAGAGGTTATTTATGAAATTAATTAATATTTTTGGGCCTGGATCTGTAGGCAAAATGACAGTTGGTCAAGAGTTAACAAAAATTACTGACTTAAAATTATTTCATAATCATATGACAATAGAACTTGTACTGCAAATTTTTGATAGTTTCAATGTAGATGCAATTATAAGATTAAGAGATGTTATATTCGAGGAATTTGTTAAGACGGATTTAGAAGGCATCATTTTTACATTTATGTTTGGATTTGATCATGAAGAAGATTGGGAGCTCATTTATAGATATCATGAACTTTTTGACAAGCATGGAGCTGAAGTCTATTATGTTGAACTTGAGGCTTCTCAAGAAGAAAGATTAAAAAGAAATATCACACCTAATCGATTGCAACATAAGAAATCAAAAAGAGATGTTGATGCATCCAACCAAAGATTAATTAATGAAGACCTTAAAAACAGATTAAATAGTATAGAAAATGAGATACCTTTTGAAAATTATATAAGAATTAACAATGAAAATTTAAGTGCATGTGAAGTAGCGGAGCAAATCAAAGCACACTTTAAATTGTAAAAGAAAAGGAATATATTACTTATGAATCATAAAGATAATTCAATTTTGTTTTGGGATCAATTCTTTAAAGATAGTAAACCTATAACAATAAGTGAAAAAGATTTTGAAGTAAAAACCCCACTAGATCAACATTTAAAAATAATAGGCGATATGTGTGAACATGTACTTGATGTAGGGTGTGGACATGGAACATGCTTGATGACTAGTAAGTTTTTAGGCGAAAAGATAGTTAAAGGTGTTGGATTTGATGCATCAGAGCATGCGACAACATTTGCAAATGAAACAGCAAGACTATCTAAAATTAAAGGACTAACATTTCATTGTAGTGATGAATCATATTTTGAGTCTATTGAAGATGAATCGTATGATGGAGTGATTTGTTCAAACTTTTTGGATGTGATTCATAGCGAATTATCGGAAAAAATTGTTTTGGAAATAAAAAGAATTTTAAAACCGAATGGATATTTTTTGTTAAAACTGAATTTTTATTTAAATGAACCCCTTATAAGAAAATTTAAAATGATCGAAATCGAACAAGATACATATCAAATGAATGGTGTTATTCGTTCATATAATCTTAGCACAGAGACTTGGATTAATAAGTTTAACCCCTTAAAAGTCTTAAGTATTGATGAATATCAACGAGCTGAACACTTATCAAAAGATCGTATTATATTGTTTAAAAAATAAGCCATTGTTGATTTGAACAAAGACTTGTTTTTTATGTTTGATTTCTTTGATTTACATTTATAAAAATTAATGCTTTAACGGATAACATGGTTATAGATTATAATCTGAAAATATCAAATTCGATATAAGGTATAAAATGATATTATATTATTAACTCGTGGAGGATTTAAAGATGGATATTATATTTTCAATACTAAACTTAGAAGATTCAATAAACATAAAAGAAATAGATGCATCGCAATATATCAAGAGAGCATGGAGATTAGTAGATAATAAAAGACAACTTGTAGACTTAAATTTTCAAAGTGATGGTTTTCCCGATGGATTTGATAATCATTATGAATCTTTAAAACAAACAATCACAAATGGCGGATATGCGATTGGTGCTTATCATGAAACTAAACTTATTGGATTCGCAACACTAAATAGCGAAGTATTTGGAAGTAAGTTTAAATATGTATTACTGGACCAATTATTTATCTCATTACCATATAGAAATAAAAGTATAGGTAAAAAATTATTTTTTAATTGTGTCAATCAAGCGAAATCATGGCAAGTAGATAAAATATATATATGTGCAGGATCTGCAGAAGATACGATTAAAAAATAATTATTTATCTCATTACCATATAGAAATAAAAGTATAGGTAAAAAATTATTTTTTAATTGTGTCAATCAAGC
>CAKMKH010000036.1 GCA_927441705.1 uncultured Acholeplasmataceae bacterium
ATGGTGTGCTTTTATTGGTAGATGCATTTGAAGGCGTTATGCCACAAACTAGATTCGTTTTAAAAAAAGCGTTGGAAGCTAAATTATTACCAATAGTTGTTGTTAACAAAGTAGATCGCCAGTTTGCAGATATCAATAAAACTGTTAATGAAATATATGATCTATTTATTGATTTGGGAGCAGATGAACATCAATTAGATTTCCCTGTACTTTATGCATCAGGACTACAAGGTTTAGCAAGCTATGTGCCTGTACTAAACGAACATGTTCGTATGGAACCAATTTTAGACACTATTATCAAAGAAATACCGCAACCTAATCAAAATGATGATGAAAAGTTTTTATTCCAACCAGCATTGATTGATTATAATGATTATGTTGGACGTATGGGTATTGGTAAAATTTATCAAGGTAAAGTATCTTTAAATGATACTGTATCTTGTATTAGAATGGACGGTTCTATTATTCAATTTAGAGTTCAAAAAATTTATCAATCAATGGGATTAGAAAAAGTAGAAGTTGAATCAGCATCTTCAGGAGATATTGTCTCTATTGCAGGATTACCTGATATCCATGTTGGTGAAACTATATGTGAAGTTGGTATGACAGAAGCATTACCTCATTTACATATCGATGAACCTACAGTTCAAATCACTTTTTTAACAAACAATTCACCTTTTGCAGGTAGAGAAGGTAAGCATGTTACAGCTTCTAAGATTGATGAACGTTTATATAAAGAAACTCAAAAAGATGTGAGTTTAAAAGTTGAACGTTTAGGGAATTCTGAGTCTTGGATTGTATCTGGTAGAGGAGAACTTCATTTAGGTATTTTAATTGAAAACATGAGACGTGAAGAATTTGAATTTCAAGTGTCTAGACCTAGAGTTATTGTTAAAGAGGTTGATGGTGTAAAACATGAACCTTTTGAAGAAGTACAAATTGATCTTCCTACAGAATCTATGGGTACTGTCATTGAAATGTTAGGAGATCGTAGAGGTGACTTAATTTCTATGAGTCAATTAGGAGATTATAGTCGTATACAATATGTTATGCCATCAAGAGGATTGATTGGATTTATGACTCAATTTTTAACAGCAACTAAAGGTTATGGCATTTTATCACATATATTTCTAGATTATAGACCTATGGTTTATGATACAGTTGGTAACCGCAGAAGTGGTGCTTTAGTTTCACTTAATAATGGCATGACAACGGCATATGCTATCGGTAGACTAGAAGATAGAGGTATTATGTTTTTAGAAACCAGAACAAGTGTTTACGAAGGTATGATTGTTGGTGAAGCCAATAAAGATACTGATATGGTTGTTAATGTGACATTAGAAAAACAAATGACAAATATGCGTTCAGCAGGTAAAGACTCAACAGTAGTGCTTAAAAAACCAAAAAACATGAACCTAGAAGCATGTTTAGCATTTATTAATGATGATGAACTTATTGAAATTACACCTAAGTCAATACGATTAAGAAAAACACTTTTAAGAGCTAACGAAAGAAAAAAAGCTTATTATAATACATCAATTAACGAATAAAAAGATGGAGACGTCTTTTTTTCTATTTAAGAATGTAAAAAAGTGAGTAAAAATGTACATTATTGAGGTAGTTTTTAAAAGGATAAAACATATATTATGTTATAATATATATTGAGTCAAATATGAGGAGGCGCCTATGAAAATAGCGATTGGTAGTGATCATGGTGGATACGAATTGAAAGAATTTCTAAAATTGTATTTTAATGACCAGGAAATTTCTTATGATGATTTTGGAACAAATTCTTTAGAGTCTGTTGATTATCCAGATTTCGGGAAAAAAGTAGCACAAGCTGTATTAACAAATAAATATGATTTTGGCATCGTGATCTGCGGAACAGGTATCGGCATATCAATAGCTGCTAACAAAGTAAAAGGTATTAGAGCAGCACTTGTTTATAACGAAGAAACTGCTAGACTTGCAAAAGAACATAATAATGCAAACATCATTGCTTTAGGTGGTAGAACCACTAAACCTGATGATGCTATTGATATAGTGAATGTATTTATGAAAACAATCTTTGAAGAAAGACATCAAAAAAGATTAAATAAAATCAATCAAATGGAGGAATCTTTAGATGAGTAAAGTAGTTATATTAAATCACCCATTAATTGATCACAAGATGGCTAAAATTAGAGATAAAAATACAGGAACAAAAGAATTTAGAGAATCTGTTTCAGAGGTTGGCGGACTTATTACTTATGAGATCACAAGAGATTTTCAAACAGTAGAAAAAACGATAGAAACACCAATTTGTCAGATGCAAGCTAAAGAGCTTGCTAAGCAAATTGTGATTGTGCCTATTTTAAGAGCTGGTCTTGGCATGGTTGAAGGTATTCATAATATCATTCCAACTGCTAAAATTGGACATATAGGTTTATATCGTGACGAGGTAAGTTTAGAACCTCAGGTTTATTATTCTAAATTCCCTGAAGTTATTAAAGATAGTGTTGTTTTAGTTGTTGATCCAATGCTTGCAACTGGTGGATCCGCTTCTAAAGCTATTGATATTATTAAAAAGACTGGTGCTAAAGATATTAGATATGTGGGATTAGTAGGATGCCCTGAAGGTGTTAAACGCATTCAAGATGATCATCCAGATGTTGCCATTTATCTAGCAGCTCTAGACTCGCATCTAAACGAAAAAGGATATATTGTTCCTGGTCTTGGAGATTGCGGGGATCGATTATTTGGAACCAAATAAGAACGAAAAGCGAAGAAAAATATTAATGACTTATACGATGGTTATGCAGTTGTTTTTCACAGTTATAGGACTATCTGTATTAGGTATTTATATTGGAAGAAAACTTGATCCTGAAGGTGATTTAGCAACTTATCTAGCTGCAGCAGGTTTATTTATAGGGGTTTTTGTTGGCTTTATGACACTTCATAAGTTTGTAAAAAGTGAGGAAAGATATGAAAGACGTAAGCGTGATTAACTTAATCGCATTAGGATACTCATTTCTATTAGCTTTAGTCTCATTCATCTTTTTTAGAGAATATGCGATTTGGGCTGTTTTAGGGAGTGCAACTGCACTTTTTAATCACTCTCAAACGATACGTTTGACAAAACTGAAATTTGATCCTATGAAGATTGCTTACCATTTGGTTTTAAGATTTGTAATGTATGTGATTGCTATTGCATATACGTATTTTGATCAAAGAGCAAATGGTACAGATGAACTTATAAGAGTATACATATTTTTATTATTGGGATTTTTATCAATAAAGATTGGGATATTCATATTTGCAACACCATTGTTTAAAAAACAACGTTTAAAAGATGATTCATATATTGCATTAAAGGAGTATGATGACGATGACGATTGATTCTATAATTAACTACATAAAAAACTTACCTGAATATTTTGTTACATCATTAGCCATTATGCTTTTTATTATAATATTAAGCATTTGGGTGGGTGTTTATGTATCTAAATTAGATGTTAGAGCTAAACCAAATAAATTTGTAACATTGATCATCCAATTCATCGATTTTTTTAATAGTTATGTTAAAAGTTATATTGGTAAGCATTGGAAATTTGTAACACCGATTGCTTTAACTCTAGCTCTTTATGTAGCATTATCTAATATGAGCGGTATATTTGGATTAGAAGCTCCAACTAAATTTACAACAATAACATTTAGTTTATCGATTATTTCGTTTATTGTTGTTCAAACCACTGGATTTATTAGTCAGAGTTGGAGGCATTTATTAGGGATATTTAAACCATTGTGGATTTTATTTCCTTTAAATATAGTTAGTGAGTTTACGCCGATATTATCAATGGCATTACGTTTGTTTGGTAATATTGTCAGTGGATCTGTAATTTTGTTATTAGTATATGAATTAACAGGATGGGCATCTATTGCAGTAGCACCAGCGTTCCATTTAGTATTTGACATCGGTTTTGGATTAGTTCAAACATTAGTATTAGT
Source organism: uncultured Acholeplasmataceae bacterium (assembly GCA_927441705.1). Taxonomy (GTDB): domain Bacteria; phylum Bacillota_I; class Bacilli_A; order Acholeplasmatales; family Acholeplasmataceae; genus Mariniplasma. The sequence continues at coordinate 3,988 of CAKMKH010000036.1, forward strand.
TTTATTAACAATAGTATTTGCATCAATTAAAATTGATGAAGAAGATTTGAATTTTGATAGTAAATAAAAATTAAAAAATAATAAATAATAAAGGAGATTAATATTATGTTAGATTTATTTAATGTATTTTTACCAAATGTTATGGAAGTTGTAGCAAATGAGTTTTTTAGAAGTGGTATGGCATATATCGGTGCTGGTATTGCGGTATTAACTGGTTTTGGTACTGGTATTGGACAAGGTATCGCTGCATCAAAAGCTGTTGAAGCTGTTGGACGTCAACCAGAAGCTGCTGGGAAAATCACATCAACAATGCTTATTGGACAAGCTGTTGCTGAAACAACAGGTTTGTATGGCCTTATTATTGCATTCATATTAACAGGAAAATAAAAAAAAGGGATTGATGATTAGTGAATGAAGTATTTGATCAAATAACTGAAATGGTTGAAAATGGTCTATATTCTGTACAGGATATGCCAGAAATCGTAGTGTTCAATATTCTTGCTTTAATTGTTTTGTTAATCTTTGTAAGAACATTCTTGTGGAAGAAAGTAACTTTATACCTTGAAAAAAGACAGGTTGCTTTATCAGAAGCTATCGATCAAGCAGATGAAGAGAGACATATCGCGAAATCTTTACAAGAAAAAGCTTTAAAAGAATACGAAAACATGAAGGAAGAAACAAGACAATTAAAAGAAAAACTGACTCAAGAAGCTTATAAAGAACAAGAAAAACTCATAACAAATGCTAAAGATGAAGCAAAACGACGTCTTGAACAAGCAGAAAAAGATATTGAGTATGAAATTCTTCAAGCAAATGAGGAAATTAAACAATCGATTAAAGAGATTGCTTTTTCTGCTGCTTCAAGAATTGTTAAAAGAGAAATTGATGAGTCAGTACATCAAGATATTATGGATGAAATTTTAAAAGAAAGTGAAGTTTAGACGATGAGAAAGTATGCAAAAGCACTTCATCAATTAGCGTTAGAACATGAAAAACTTGACCTTTTAAATTACCAGTTTGATCAATTAAGAGATTTATTTCAAAAAAATCCTAAATGGATCGAGATGGTGGATTCACCTATGTTATCAAAAAAAGAAAAAGAATCAAAAATAGATGAACTAGATTTTGATTCAACTTTTTTGGCATTTTTAAAGATTTTATCAGAAAAACATCATATGGCATATATTGATGATGTTTACGATGAATGGATTCATTTAGTTAGAACTACTCAAAAAATAGCTCATCTTAATGTTATTTTAGCAAGTGATATGACAAATGAACAAGAGATGAAATTATTTGAAGTATTAAAACCAAGATTTAAGAATCAGACAATATCTTTACATAAGATTATTGATCCATCTTTGATTGGCGGGATAAAAGTTATTTATCACGGACAATCACTAGATCGATCAGTAGCTCGTGAACTTGAAGAATTGTTTACAACGATTTAAGGTGGTGACAACATTGTCAAAAATAAAAGTAAAAGAAATGACTGAAGTCATAAAAAAACAAATAGAGTCTTTTGAACAAGATGTTAAACTGGAAAATATTGGTAAAGTATTATCAGTAGGTGACGGGATTGCGATTGTTTATGGACTTCAACAAGCTATGATGGGTGAGCTTTTGGTTTTTCCTCATGGTGTTAAGGGATTAGTTTTTAACTTAGAAGAACATTCAGTGGGTGTTATTCTTTTAGGTGAATCCAATTTAATTAAAGAAGGCGATTTAGTTAAAACAACTAAAAAAATCTTTGAAGTCCCTGTAGGAGACGCTTTATTAGGTAGAGTTGTTAATCCTTTAGGAGAACCTTTGGATGCTGCTGGATCAATTAAAACAGAGCACACATTACCTGTAGAAAGAAAAGCTAGAGGCGTTATGGCTAGAGGATCTATCAATCAATCCATGGAAACAGGGATAAAAGTTATTGATGCGCTTGTTCCAATCGGAAGAGGGCAAAGAGAACTTATTATTGGTGATAGACAAACTGGTAAAACTACACTTGCTGTTGATACAATTTTAAACCAAAAGGGTAAAGATGTTATATGTGTGTATGTTGCAATTGGACAAAAAGATTCAAGTGTAACTGCACTTGTTGAATTGTTTAAGCAACATCAAGCACTTGACTACACTGTAGTTGTTAATGCTGGTGCATCAAAAGAAGGTACTTTACTTTATCTAGCACCATTTGCTGGTGTAACGATTGCTGAATATTTTATGGAAAAAGGCAAAGATGTATTAATCGTTTATGATGATTTATCTAAACATGCCGTTGCATATCGTGAGTTATCGCTATTATTAAGACGTCCACCAGGAAGAGAAGCATATCCAGGGGATGTATTTTACCTACATTCAAGATTATTAGAACGTTCAGCTAAGTTAAATGAAAAGCTTGGTGGTGGCTCAATTACTGCACTACCTATCATTGAAACTAAAGCTGGTGATATCTCTGCTTATATTTCAACCAATGTAATTTCAATTACTGATGGTCAAATATTCCTAGAGACAGAACTTTTCTACTCAGGTATTAGACCAGCAATTAATCCGGGTCTTTCAGTATCTCGTGTTGGTGGTGCAGCGCAATGGAATGCAATGAAAAAGGTTGCTGGGACATTACGTATTAACCTTGCTAACTATCGTGAATTGGAATCATTTGCACAATTTGGTTCAGATTTAGATCAATCTGCTAAACGTAGACTTGAACGTGGTAGAAAAACAGTTGAAATGCTTAAACAAGATGTTCATGAACTTATTGATATGCCAACTCAAATCGTTACGATTTATGCATTATCAAAAGGCTTGATGGATGATTTAAATATAGAGCAGGTAAAACAATTAGAAAACGAAATTACTCAAGGACTTAGAATGAATGATTTAGGAATTTCTATTCAAAAACAATTGATGGATACAAAAAAATTACCAAAAGATGAGGATTTAGAGAAGTTTATCAACGGATTAAAGAGGTTGATATAACATGGGATTAAAGGATATTAAAATTAGGATGCAAGCCATTAAAAAAACGGCTTCCATCACACAAGCAATGCACAATATTGCACTATCCAAAATTAGAAAATCCACTGATTTATTAAATCACTCACATACATTTATGGAAGATATTCATCACGTATTAATTTACGCAAATAGAAATCTTGATGAAAAAAATAGATTAACATCAGCTAATGATGGTGATAAAAAACTGTTTATATTAGTGACTAGTGACCGTGGACTTGCAGGTAGTTATCATTCTCAACTCTTTAAGGCGTTTTTACAAGACATTAAAGACTTAGATAAAGAAAATTTCCAAGTCTTTGTGATTGGTAAAAAAGGTTTCTATTTTGCTCAAAAACATAAATTACCATTGGTTAATCAAGAGATTATCTATAATAGAGATGATATTACAACAATGTTTTTTAGACATTATGCCTCTTTAATCAAAGACGTATTTCTAAAAGGCTTTATTGATCAAGTTATGATTTATCATAATCACTATATCAACACAGCGACTCAAGAAGTAAATAAAGAAATCATACTTCCGCTTATTTTCAATGAAGAAGACGTCGAAAATGAACAATATATTTATGATGAGAGTCCAGAAGATGTTTTAGATAAAACAATGAATGTTTATGTTGAAAGTAGAATTTTTGAAGCAGTTGCAGATGCGAAACTATCAGAGCATGCATCGAGAATGATTGCGATGAAAAATGCAACAGATAATGCAAACGATATTGTTGAACAATTAGCAGTTGTTTATCATAGAGAAAGACAACGTGAAATTACAAACGAGATCATTGACGTCGTCAATGGTGCGAACGTTTAGGAAGGAAGTTAAGATGAAAGGTAAAATTACACAAGTCATCGGACCAGTTGTTGATGTCCACTTTGAAGAAGAATTACCGAGCATTTATGATGCTTTAATTGTTCAAAATGATAATGGGCAAACAGTAACTTTAGAAGTTGCAATTCATATGGGGGATCACGTTGTACGTACTATAGCGTTAGAACCAACAGAAGGATTAAGACGAGATTTAGAAGTGACTTCAACAGGAACTTCTGTACAAGTTCCAGTTGGTAAGGAAGTATTGGGACGTATATTTAACGTATTAGGACAAACAATAGACGAAGGTGAACCTTTAGATAAAGTTAAAAAAATGAGTATTCATCGACCATCTCCAGACTTTCATGAACTTTCAAGTGAAGTTGAAATTCTAGAAACTGGTATAAAAGTTATCGATTTATTAGCACCTTATATCAAAGGTGGTAAAATCGGTTTATTTGGTGGTGCAGGTGTTGGTAAAACAGTATTAATCCAAGAGTTAATTAATAATATTGCTCAAGAACGTGAAGGGATTTCAGTATTTGCTGGAGTTGGAGAACGTACAAGAGAAGGTTCGGAGTTATATCAAGAAATGACTGAGTCAGGTGTTATTAATAAAACTGCATTAGTCTTTGGACAAATGAATGAGCCACCAGGAGCAAGAATGAGAGTTGCACTTACTGGTTTGACTATGGCTGAGTATTTTAGAGATGAAGCAAAACAAGACGTTTTATTATTCATTGATAATATTTTTAGATTTATTCAAGCAGGTAGTGAAGTATCTGCACTTTTAGGTAGAATGCCATCAGCAGTAGGTTATCAACCTACACTTGCTACAGAAATGGGACGCTTACAAGAAAGAATTACATCAACGAAACATGGATCAATTACATCAATCCAAGCGGTTTATGTACCTGCTGATGACTATACTGATCCAGCACCAGCGACAGTATTCTCACATCTAGATGCGACAACAAACTTATCAAGAAAATTAACTGAAATTGGTATTTATCCAGCTGTTGATCCACTTGCATCAACATCAAGAGCACTTGCCCCACACATTGTTGGTAAAGAGCACTATGAAATTGCACGTAAGGTACAACAGATGATTCAAAGATATCATGAATTATTAGATATTATCGCAATTCTAGGTATGGATGAATTAACTGATGAAGATAAATTATTAGTTCATCGTGCAAGAAGAATTCAAGTATTCTTATCACAAAATATGCACGTTGCTGCACAATTCACAGGTGTTGAAGGTTCATTTGTTCCTCTAAAAGAAACGATCCGTGGATTTAAAGAAATCATTGAAGGTAGACATGATGAACTTCCAGAAGAAGCATTCCAAATGGTCGGCACGATCGATGACGCAATTAAGAAGGCGAAGACGCTATGAAATTTAAAGTCTTAACTCAACAAGGACAAACATATCAAGACGAAATTGAATATGTTGTTGTAAAAAATCAAGAAGGTGAATTAGCAATATTAGAAGATCACATTCCAATTATTTTGCATGTGCTTGAAGGCTATTTAAAGTTTGTTCAAGACAAAAACGAATCATTTTTGGTTGTTGAACAAGCAGTAGTTGAGTTCAAAGATAATTTATTAACAGTATTAGCTTTAGAAGCACAAATTGGAAAAACACTACAAAATGCTAGAGAAGCATTCGATAAAATGAAAAAAGAAAAACTCGAATTAACTAAAAAAGAAAACATCGATTTTTCTAAACAAGAAAGAGAATTAAAAGAAAATATTACAAAATCAAAAGCTGGTCAACTATAGAAGAGGTGATAATCATGGTTGAACAAATCATATATTTTTCATCACTCGTTATCTTTTTCGCAATTAATTTAAGAATATTAAGAGCATTACACATTGAAAATAAGTTTGAAAAATTTAAAATTTGGGAAATAAAAGCAGCATATTTTCTAGTAAGTTTAGGACTTGCTCACATGCTTGCAGAGATTATGGTAAGATTTTCAACTCTTTTTGAAGGTGTATTTATGGTGTAGGAAACTACACCTTTTTTTATGCAAAAAAAGTTTAAGGATAAAATCCTCAAACTTTTATATACAGTATTTCTGATGGTAGAGATTCAATTGACATAAATTGGTGCTTAATATCATCGAATACGGAAATAGTGTTATCTTTTAAATAGAATGTGTAAGAAACATTTTCATTATAGACCTTATCTTTAATGATAGCAATATTTTCTAAGATATACTCAATCTTTTGTATTAGTGAATAATCGAAAGTGATTCTATAACCAAGCATCTCTTTTTTCTCATAAAAATTTGTTAGTTTTAACACTTCTGAAGTAGCTTTTGTGTAAGCTCTGACCAATCCGCCAGCACCTAATTTTATACCACCAAAGTATCTAACAACAACACATAATATGTTTGTAACATCATGATGTTTCAATACTTCTAAAATAGGAATCCCAGCAGTTCTTGAAGGTTCGCCATCGTCATTAGAAGTCGCATGTTCAAGCCCTTCTCCTAATAAAGAAGCACTACAATAATGATTAGCTTTCGGATACATCTGTTTTGCTTTTTCAATATTTAGTTTAATATCATCAAGTGTATTTATAGGAAAAACAATTCCAATAAAAATAGATTTATCAATCTCGATTTGATTTGTGTAAACATCTTTTATATAACGCATATTATCACCAAAATTATTATATCATATATCTACAATTCATTTTTTTATTAAGTTTTATCACTCTCCACTTCTAACATAGATAGACATTTTCACATATAACTCTAAACATCTTTATTAATTTAAATATGACACGTAAGCTTAACATGTTATTTTTACGCTATAAAAAAATCCAATTTCTTGGTATAATAAAACAGGTGATAACATGAGTACAATTAAAACCGCTAAAGGCGTGTTATATGAATTAAAAAAACAGGGATACGAAGCATATATTGTTGGTGGAGCTGTAAGAGATTACAAATTAAGAATGCCAATCAATGATGTCGATGTAACTACAAACGCAAAACCTTTTCAGGTGAGCAAAATTTTTAGGACTATTCCTACAGGCATAAAATATGGAACAGTCACAGTGAAATTTAAAGATGAACAATTTGAAGTCACGACGTATCGCATTGATGGTGAATATAAAGATGATCGACATCCTGATCAAGTGGTTTATAGCGAATCAGTTATAGAAGATGTTAAGCGTAGAGATTTTACGATTAACGGCCTTTTAATGAATGAAAAACAAGAAGTTATTGATCATGTTGAGGGATTAAAAGACTTACAAGACAAATTGATTAGAACAATTGGTGATCCATACCAACGCTTTAATGAAGATGCACTCCGCATGTTAAGAGCCTTTTATTTTCAATCAAAACTAGGTTTTCAAATCGAAAAAGAAACAAGAGATGCCATAGAAGCGCTAAGAGATAAATTAAAGAATGTAGCAATGGAAAGAATTGTAAATGAACTTATTAAGACAATTCAGGGTGTACATCTAAAAAAAGCATTAAAATCAATGGTAACCACAAAAGTTCATGAAGTCCTTCCAGGATTAAAAAAAGGTATAGAACATATTCTAGAAATGGAAGAAATGCCATATGTAGATCCGTTCTTTGTTTTATGTTTTGCTTTAAATGATGGTGTTGTACCACAAGCTTGGACTTTTTCTAATAAACACAGACATCGTTATCAACAAGCTGCAGAACTTGCAAATATGACAACAACATTTGATGCCATTCATTTATATACTTATGGAATTGATTTATGTACGCTTGCTAACAAAGTTAATTATATGTTAGGACGTTCTAAGAATTTAAAAGATTATATTGAAAAAACATATCATAGTTTACCGATTCAATCAGAACTTGACTTAAAATTAAGAGCAACTGAAATGATTGAAATTACAGGTAAAAAAGCTGGTGCATGGCTAAAAGATATCCAACAAGAAATGGTACTAAAAATATTAAGAAAAGAATTAAAAAACGATAAAGATGTTTTAAAAACATATCTTATCGAACATATAAAGTAGGTGAAAATTTTGAATTTACATGAAAACAAGATTTATAAAATAATTGGAAAAGTTGAAAGTATAAACAGTGGAGCACATTTTTGTAATACTACAATTATGACAAGAGATAACGAACATATCAACATAAAATTAGATTTTGAGCAGCTTGCTGATGTATTGACGGGTAAAGTCTACGAATTCACTGCGTTAGCGGTTGTTAAGATAGAAGATGAACTCGTATTAAAGCTAAAGAGCTTAAAGCCAGCAGAAGACGTATTAAGCGCTAATGAGCTATCCGAATTACTCGATCACTTCTATGTTTATGCACCAATACCGATGGTAGAGATAAAAAATGGCATTGAATCATATTTGAACAAGATAGAAAACAAGATATTATTAGAAATTACAAAAACAATATATCAAACCCATGAAAAGAAATTTTATATGCATCCAGCGGCAACCAAGTTTCATCATGCTTATGTTGGTGGACTAAGTTATCATACATTTACAATGTTAAAACTAATTGATCCATTTATTGAGATATATCCATTCCTAGATAGAAATGTTTTATATGCAGCAACTATTTTACACGACATGTCTAAAATAACTGAAATTAGTGGTGTTGATGGCGAGTATACTAAAGAAGGATTACTTATTGGTCATCTAGTGATGCAAACTATTGATATTGATCACGTTGCCAAAGCATTAGGATATGAAGAGACTGAAGAAGTTTTAATGTTAAAACATATGATTTTATCTCATCATGGACAACTTCACTATGGATCTCCGAAAAAACCTCAAACTGGTGAAGCATTGCTTTTATGGTTCATAGATACCATTGATTCTAAGTTTACTGTCTTAGGAGAAGTTTTGGAAGATACTGTAGAAGGTCAGTTCACACAAATGGTTAATGTTTTAGATAAAATGCGATTTTATAAACCAAAGAAATAGAGGCAATTGCCTCTTTTTTTATGCAAATAAAAAAAAAGACCACCAAAGTGGTCTTATATAAAAATGATCAATTATTAATTACCTTTTAAAATATCTAACAAATCTCCGTATAGTGCTTCATAGTTTGCATCGTAAACGCCACCATTTTCTGATAACATGTAACCTTGCATTTGACGTTCATTAATAGATCTAATTGTACTGAAGCGTAAAGCATCTGTACTATCAGTAAATACTGCGTCTTCTAATAAACTGAAGATAAGTTCTCTTTGCATGTATGTTCCTTGATAAACATTAAGAACTGGTTGTAAGTAGCTAGTAATTGCAGTTTGAACATTTGTTGGTAGTTCAACACCTTCATCTGTTAACGAACCTACTAAATAATACTCAACTTGTCCACTTGATAGTGTATCAGTTACGTTATTATAAGCATTAATGGTTTCATCATCTGCTAATACGTACTTACCTTCTTCATCATTGATTTCATCATACATAGCAGAAGTAGTTTCTGCAACTCTTGTAGCTAAGATGAAGTGATATCCGAATGAAGATTTAACTAATTCTAAATCACTTTCATTAATAGCATTGCTTGAGTTAACATATTCATCATAGAAATCTAGATATGGGAATAATGAGTCATCATCTTCCATACCTGATAATGTATCATGAATTGCCATAGCACGGTCATAGAATACTTCATCTAGTACACTTGAACCAGTAATGAAATTTGAAGTGTTAGTAATTGCAGCTGTAATATCTTCAAATTTTAAGTAGAATCCTAATTGGCGATATTCAGCCCAAATACTTTCTAGTGTATAATCATATGGTGGAATTGCACTACCAATTTGGATACGTCCTGAATTGTTGAAGTCTTGTGAGATTGAACTTAAGCCTTCGCTAAATCCTTTATACATACCGATACGAGAATAAACTAAATCGACTAATTCAATAAGTCCGTCAACAACTTCTTGTTGAGCAGAAGTACTTAATGTGTCTAAATATTCTTGTGGATCATCTGGAGAACCATCACCATTTTGATCAAAATAAACTAATAAATGGCTTACAGTGATAGATTCGAAGTTATCATATTGCTTAGCAGCTAATGTAGCTAAACTATCAAAGATATTATCATTTTCGAAATGAACTTCATAATCTTCTAAATATTGTTGTCTTAAATCTGGATAAACATATAGGTTGTTAATTGCTTCTTGATTTGATTTAGAACCAAATGCAGTTAATAAGAAGTTTTGTCTACCCATACTTGCTGGATAACCAGAAGAAGCGAAGTTATCTGAAGAGAATTGTGAAATAATATTTTCAAATTGTTCTTTATAATCTTCTAAGTCTGCTTCTGAGACTGTGTATACATCACTATTTTCTAAATATTTGTTTGATAACATATCTAGCGCAATGTTAATACCATATGAACCTTCTAATTTATTATAGAAAGTTTCAACAGTTATTTCAACATCGCCAACTTTAGCAACTACATCACCTGTTTTGTTTGTATCAGAGCCAGTATAACCATAACTTTGATCATAGAAAACTCTAACAACTGAATCATAAATCTCTAAAGTTTCTTCGTCATATAATTCAGTTACTTTACTTGTGACATAATTATCAGTTAATTTAGATTCAACTAATTCTTCCATCATCTCTGCTTTTACAGCTAAAGCTTCAGTAGAATTGCTGAAAATTTCAGCGTCACTATTTTCAGGATCTTCAATTAAGATGCCTTCTTCAGTTTCACTTTCATCTTCTAATTTAAATACTAAGTAACGTGAGTTACCAAATGTTTGAATTCTTGATGAATAAGGTTTACCATCAGCTGTGTCATCAGGATCTTCCATTTCAGATTCAGCAATCAACGTATCATAAATATGACTTCTAAGGCTTGTATTGATATCTGTTAAGTCGTCATAAGTATAAGTAGTTGTATAGTCATTGCCGTCGCCTACGATAGAAATACCATCTGTATCAAGCTTAATTTTTGCAGCTGGGTTTAATAAGTTATAAATTTCAATGAATTTATCTTTAACGCCAGCAGGTAATAATTTAACATCTGAGAAACCATCAGCTCTATCAGTGTTAATAATATATGCTTTGTAGTAATCTTCATAATCTTGAACTGTAATCATTTCACGAGATTCTAAATCCGCACCTAATTTAGATGTGATTTCTAAATCATCTAAGATTTCTTTAACATAAGCATAGTCTGGACTTTCTAAGTCAACGTATCCTTGGTTGCCTTCTGTAACACGAATGTCAGGTAAAGCATACCAGAATCCTTTTGAGTCAGATTTTAAGCCAACTTGGTATAATGCAGCATTTGCTTCATTTAAGTTAATGAAACGAACAACTAGTGCATCTGCATCATATTGTCCTTCTTTGTTATTCTTGTAATATGTTACGATTTCATCATCTGCGATAAATGCATCACTTTCTTCATCTAAAACTTCTTCATCTAAGATTGTTTTTGCATAAGCTCTTTGAGCAACTCTTAATGCATAACGTTCAAGTAAGAAATCTAAAGTATGATAACCAGTAAATGGATTTTCTTGGGTTTGTGCTAAACCTTGTAGTTGATCGATGATGTCTTGGATAACGATGCTATTATCTAATAAATATACAGAATCTGCATATCTTTCAATATTTCTAACATAACGTTCTGGTGAATCAGCATATAAATCTTCTAAATCTTCTAGTTCAGAAGTACCGTGGATTGCAGCGTTAACTGTATCATCTAAGTATTTAATTAATGTTTCATCTCCAGCAGCAAGCTTAGTCTCTGCATCATCCATATACGTTTTAAATAATTCTTCGTCAATCATAGTTGCTAATATTTGAGCACCTTGCATACGAAGTTGATCATATAATTCTTTTTCTGTAATTTTTAAATCGCCATATGTCATGTATATGTTGTCATCATCGATGTCGCCATATGGTGTTTTTTCGCCACTAGTACAAGCAGCTAATGTTAGAACACCTGCAACTACTAGCACAAGTAGTGCAAATCTTCTAAAAGTTTTTAATTGATTCATTGTGTTCACTCCTTCAATTGTTTCATACAAGCAAGTATAATATAGCATTTTTTAGGGTGTAAATGCAACCACTTTCATTTTATTTTATAATATCACATATTTTTATGTTATCATTATAGAAGGTGATACTGTGGAAATATTCGTATTAGCTAGTGGTTCTAAAGGCAATATGACCTACTTAAAAGTAGGGCATATTAAACTCTTTGTGGATGCTGGTATTAGTTATAAAAAAATTAAAGAAAAAATGGAAAGCTATCAAGAAGACTTATTTGATGTTCACACGATTTTAATCACACATGAACATTCTGATCATATTATGGGTCTTAAAATGCTTTTAAAACATAAAATAATTAAAGATGTTTACTTAACTCAAGGCACACTTAATGTTTTGAGTGATGATATAAAATCGTTGATTCCAAATATACATGTTATTAAATCAGAAGACACTTTTAAAGTCTATGATTTAGATGTAAAAACATTCATGGTTTCACATGATGCTGCAGAGCCTATAGGTTATGTCATAGAACACTTAAATAAAAAAGTGTGTTTTGTTAACGATACAGGTTATGTTGATCAAGCTTATTATGAACTTTTAAGCGATGCGGATTGTTATTTGCTAGAAGCAAATCATCATCCTACGAAACTAATGCAATCACTTAGACCATTTATGCTTAAAAAAAGAATTTTAGGTGAAAAGGGACATCTTTCAAATGATGATGCTGCATGGTTAGTTAATGCGCTTGTAAAGAAGAAAAATAGCAAGTGGATAATTACGCATATTTCTGAAGATTGCAATTCGATTTTGGATATTGAAGAAGCCATTGTTAACATATTTGATGACCCAACAAAAATCGAATTGGCCAACAAAGGGACTCTGTTTCTCGATGAAATCGGAGATATGCCCTTGTTTTACAGGCCAAGATTCTCCGAGTGTTGCAAGAACGTCAAGTGGAGCGAATCGGAGGAATCACGCCGACGGCGGTCGATGTCCGAGTCATCGCATACTCAAGAATGTTCTGCAGCTCACGGACGTTGCCTGGCC
>CAKMKH010000037.1 GCA_927441705.1 uncultured Acholeplasmataceae bacterium
CTCCAGCTTTGATGTTACGGAAGTCCAAAGATATTGCGGCCTTCTCAGGAGCCTCCAGATGGTCACTCAGAATCTGATTAAGGTGATAAACGACGCTAGCCGATGATTTCACAGTGCGGGAATCAATGGTGGCAACTGATAGTGCACGCGGCCGAATCGGTACGGCTAGATCTCGAAACGCTGAGTTCTTGGATACGCATTGCTCAGATGACGATTGCACCGTTGGGTGATCTTGTTCCAGGCCATGAACGATAGTTCATGTAGTTCATAAGTTTTCTGTTGCGTTCTAGATATTGATGTTAATTGGTTAAAAGATATAAATTCTGTGAGTGTAACATCAGGTGCATCCACGCCTACTTCAGTTACCGAAGAAGTCATTTTATATCTTAAAAAATTTAAAAAAGATGACCCCAATACATGGGATCATCAGTCAAGAATAACTATTGAAGATATATTATAATTGAGGTTGTCATTTGACAATCTCTTTTTTATACATTTTAGCTTCTCTTTTTGTAAACTCTTGATAATTAAATAGATTGATATCGATTTTTAAATCTTTTTTAAGTAATAACTGTGATAGTGAAACACCAGCTAAACGAACAGGTTTTTGATCATAATTTTTTTCAAACAATTCTAAAATTTGATCATAGATTTTATCAAAATCATCTGTATACTCATTAAATGTGAAAGATCTACTCATCATGTTAAATTCTGTATCTTTAAGTCTAATACCTACTGTTTTACACACCAATTCTTCTTTTATTAATCTTCGATAACTTTCATCTAATTGTTCTTTAATGATTTCAAATATCGCATCAAATTCATCCATAGGATAATTGAGAGTTGTTTCATTACTAATCGATTTAGGTATGCCATATTTATCAGGATTAATCTCATCGCTACTTCTTCCTAAAATATGCTCTAGATAGCTTAAATAGGATGCTTCTGACATTAATGTCAATATTTTTTTCTTATATTCTTCTTTAATAAAATCACCAATAGTTAATATACCTAATTCAATCAATTTTGGGTATGTTTTCTTACCAATACCAAACATATCTTTTATTGGTAATGGGAAAAGTTTTTGTACAATTTCTTTTTTTCTAATGACTGTAATTCCCATGGGTTTTTTTAATTCAGATGCCATTTTAGCTAAAAAAAGCGTTGGTGCTATACCTATTGAACAAGGAAGTCCATAAGTTTCATATAATCCATTTTGGATCTCTTTTGCTAAATCAAGTGGATGTTTCGTTTTAGAACTTTCGGTCATGTCAACATAAGCTTCATCAATAGAACCTGGTAATATTAAATCAGAATATTTCTTTAAATAATCAAAGAAATGATTCGAATACTTTTTGTATAATTTAAAATCAGTTGGAACTATTACTAATTTAGGATATATGTGCAGTGCATCATTGATACTCATTGCTGAATGTATACCTAATTTTCTAGCATTATAATTAGATGTAGAAACAACACCTCTACGCATTGTTGAACTGCCACCGACAACAAAGACCTTATCTTTCAAATAAGGCTCTTTAATCATAGCACAACTACAAAAAAACGCGTTTAAATCAATATGAAATATGATTTTAACTGAGTTTTTCATTAAATGACTTCCTTTCAATGCGTTTTTATAGTATAATAACAATGATGAAATGAACGAGGTGAAATTATGGCAAAAAATGAAATAAAAGAAGCACCAAAATCTAAAAAAAATCATTATCACAACCCAACTGAAGCTTGGTGGGGTAAATTAGTTGTTTGGTTATTGTTATTGGGTATGGTTGGCGCGATTATTATTGGCTTCATCGTAGCAATCACAAGCGGTAATGCATAAGGAATAAGAAATAGGTGAAGATTCACCTTTTTTCTTTATATAACTATTTTTTAAGTAACATTTTTGCTTGTTCAATAGCAAAATGACTAAGTTTTTCGTCACTTAGCATCATTCCAATCATTTCGATTCTTTGATCCATAGCAAGTTTATTAATGTGAGTAACCATACGGTTATTCTCTTTTATTTTTATAATACCATAATGATGATCAGCTTTAGCTGCAACTTGTGGTAAATGGGTAATGACTATAAGCTGCATCAGTTTAGAAAGCTCAGCCATCTTGATTGCTACCTTTGCTGCTGTTTTACCACTTATACCAATATCAATTTCATCTAGGACAAGCATAGATAATTGATTTGATTTTGCATAAATACTTTTTAAAGCAAACATGAAACGAGCTCTTTCACCACCACTAGCAACTCTTGCTAAAGGTTTTATAGGCTCACCCTCATTAAGTGATATCATAAACTCGATTTGATCAAGTCCTGTTTCTAATAAGTTTTTTTCCTCTTTGGACGCCTCATCAAACTCAATTTCAAATATTGCTTTATCTAAATCTAGATCTTTAAGCTCTAAAACAACGTCGCTTGCTAGTTTCTTAGCAAGTTTTTTTCTTAAAGATGTGAGCTTTAATCCACTGTCGTAAGCTTGATTAAATGCATCATCTACTTCTTGCTTAGCTTCTTTTAGATACTGATCATAATCTGTAATCATTAAGAGTTCTTTTTTGATTTCGTGATAATAATCAATTAAATCATTAATCTCTTTTTGATATTTTTGCTCAATTTTAATCAAATCAAAGTGTCTTTCTTGCATAAAATTAAATCGATCTTGATCAAAATCTAGACTTTCAATTTGATTAAAAACTTGTGATTTAACGTCATCTATTTCATAATAGCTTGATGATAATCTCTCATGCATATCTTTATATGCTTGATCGAGATTTGAGATTTTATCAAGTGCAGCTGCAGCATCATAAATATGATCAATTTGATATGTTTCTCCATCTAAATACTGATATGCATTTTGCAGTTGATTCATGATTTTATCATAGTTTTTTAACTTGTTTAATTCATCATCTAATTGCTGTTTTTCATCTGGTATTAAATTTAGAGCTTCTAACTCTTTAATTTGGTATTCTAAAAATGATTGTTTTTCTACTGAGTCTGCTTTTTTGTTCTTTAAGTGCTCAAAAGCTTTTTTCTTATCTAAATAGGTACTTCTTTTTAAAAGATATGCATGCATGAGTTCATCAATCTTAGATTGATCAACTTGGTCGACGAAACTAAGATAATAACTTCTATCCATTAGCGTCATAGAATCATTTTGTTGATGGATATTACCCAAAATACTCATGATTTCTTTGAGCTTGTTAAGCGTAACAATATCATCATTGATTTTCATGACATGACGTCCACTTGCATCAATTTCTCTTCTTACAATAATTTCTTTAGGTAAACCAAGCAGTTCTTGTTGATCATTTCTTAACTCAAAAAAACCGACAACAACGGCTTTTTGTTCTCCATAACGAATCATTTGCTGATCACTTCTTTTACCAAAAAGTAAATGAAGTGATTCTAAAATAATAGTTTTTCCTGCTCCTGTTTCACCAGTTAATGCGGTTAAACCTGATTCAAACTCAATTTCTAGATCTTCAATTAGTGCAAAATGACTTACCTTTAAAGACTTTAGCATAGAATGTCTCCAATCACTTTTTTCGTATCTATATGACCTTTATAATCATTATTGATGTACAAAATATATTCTTGATTACCTTTTTTGCCTTTAATAAATGCTTTTTTTAAATCTACTATATGAAAACCTAAGCTCAACACCTCTTCAACAATATTTTTTAAGATGTGTTCATGGACCTTCTTGTCTTTTAATACACCTTTAAACTTGTTATGTCCCGCTTCAAACTGAGGTTTAATAAGAGCAAGTATTTCTTTATCAAAACCTTTTAAATGCTTCATAATTGGCAATATAGATGTAAATGATACATCTATTAAACACATATCTGCTTCAGGTCTATTAACATCTAAAAAATTGGTCTGTTCATTCAAGATAATTCTTGAGTCTTTTTTTAAATTTTCATCCATTTGATTGCTGCCAACATCATAGGCATAAACAAGTTTTGCACCTTTTTCTAGGCTACATTCAGTAAATCCCCCAGTTGATGAGCCGATATCAATTACTACTTTATCATTTAAGTCAATATTAAAGTCGATAAGCGCATGATATAATTTCTCTCCGGCACGGCTAACAAAATGTTTTTCCTCTACCAATTTTATCAAATCTTCATCTTTTACTTGATAACCAGGTTTTGTAATCACTATTTCATTATTTAAAACAAGACCACGTTTTATATAATCCGTGGCCTGAGATCTAGATTTTACTAAATTTTTCTCAAGTAAATATTGATCAAGTCTCATTTGATCAAATCCTTTATCGTTTCTTTGATAGATTTAACATCCATATGAACAGCTTTTAACATATCTTCATAATGTCCGTGTTCTACGACTTTATCTGTAATAGACATTTCAACAATCTTTTGATGATGATTATGTTTTGCCATATATTTCAATATTTGTGGATATAAACCACCTATATTAGAAGCTTCTTCATAGACTAATACTTTGCATGGTTTACTAAAAATAGTGTTCAACATCTCTTCATCAAGCGGTTTGATAAATCTAGCATTAATAATAGTCGCATCTATTTTTAATGCTTCTCGAGCTTCTTCTAATAGATCTAAGCTTGGTCCATAACTAATTAAAACAACTGAATCATCGCCTTTTCTAAATGTTTTCCATGTAGCATCAATTTCATTAAATATTACTTCACTAGTCTTATCATAGGATACTAGTCCTCTAGGGTAACGAATAGCCATAGGATGCTTTTGTCTCATAAAAGCATAATAGAATAAGTCAAAAGCTTCTTGTGCATCATATGGCATTGCAATGACCATATTTGGCATTAAGTTAAACATTGAAACATCATATAACCCTTGATGTGTCGATCCATCTTCACCTACAATACCAGCACGATCAATACCAAAGACAACATGATGATCTGATCTTGCAATATCATTTAATATTTGATCGAATGCACGTTGACTAAATGTTGCATATAAGGGTAAAAATATATCAACACCTTGACGAGCCATCATGCCAGCCATGGTTGCTCCATGTTCCTCAGCGATACCAATATCTACATAGCGATCCGGATATTTCTTCTCAAAATCAGACATTTTAGTACCAATTGTCATCGCTGGCATAATTACAAATGTTTTTTTATAATCTTGTAATTTATCTATACCTAATGCGATACACTCGCTCCATGAAATACCTGCTTGATGATTTTTATCTTTTTTCGAAACACCATGATAATTACCAATAATGTCGTTTTCTGCATCTTTGTGTCCTTTACCTTTATCTGTGATTATATGCAAGACAACATTATTTTTAACCTTTTTGATACGTTTTAAATTATAGATTAAGCCTTTTAAATCATGACCATCTATAGGGCCTATGTACATATATCCTAAATCTTCAAAAATATTTTTTCTTTGAAGTAATGATCGAACACTTCTTTTGATTCTACTTAAAATTCTTATGATAACTTCTGGCAATATACGTTGCCATATTCTTTTTGATTTAATAACAACTTTATTACTTCTAAATCTTGTTAAAGCCTTTGATAAAGATCCAACACTTTTCGAGATACTCATTTGATTATCATTTAAAATAATAATACCTCGTTTTTTAGAATCATTACCTAATAAATTTAAAGCTTCAAAACTCATACCATTAATAATTGATGCATCTCCAACAACTGCTATACCTTCACCAGCTTCTTTTTTAACCATTTTTGCATAAAGAAGACCATATAGAGCAGAAAGTGCAGTGCCTGCATGTCCACTTTCCCATAAATCATGTTCTGATTCTTTATAGTTTATATACCCTGATAGACCGTTAGTCTGTCTTAGTGTATCAAAATCTTTTATACGTCCTGTTAGTATTTTATGTGTATAAGCTTGATGGCCAACGTCAAAAAGCATTGCATCTTCTGGACTATTAAAGACATAGTGAAGTGCAATGATCAGTTCTACAGTACCTAAATTGGAACTTAGATGACCACCTGTTTTTTCTATCGATTTAATTAAGAATTGACGAATGTCTAGTGCTAAGGCTTCAAGTTCTTTTATAGTTAAATCTTTTAAAAACTTAGGATCTTTAATATCATAAAGATTCATTTATGATTTTATTTCCTTAACGACTAATTTTTCAGCACTTTCTAGCATTTCGTAACAAGCTTTAGATAACTCTAATCCTAATTGATATTTTTTAACAGCTTCATCTAGTGGTATATCTTTGTTTTCTAAATCTTTTACGACTTGTTCTAGTTCTTTTAATAATGTTTCAAATGATTTTTCAGCCATTATTTTTCCTTCTTTCTTTTTACTTCTGTATAAACATATCCATCTTTAAGCTCAATTTCTATCTCATCTTTGAGTTTAACATCTTTAATTGTTGTTAACACGTTACTATCTTTTTTAATGATTGCATAACCTTTATCCATAAGTGCTAAAGGTGATAATGCTTTTAATGAACTCTTTAAGATTTCAAATTGATTAACTTTTGAGTTAAAAATATAAGCAATTTGATGATCCAATTGTCTATCAAGCGCATCCTTTTTCTCTTTGTAATAATCTATCTTATCTTGAGGATGTTTCATGCGTTCTTTATATCTTTCTAGCATGATTTTTTTATCAGACAATATATTTTTCATATAATGATAAATCATCTCATCTAGTCTTGTTAAATCAGTTTTTAACTGATTTAGCTTTGATAGTGGTGATAATCTATCTAGAGAACGATCGATGTGCATCAAATTTGTTTGGTAAAATTCAATATAACTTTTTGTCGATTTTTGAATCTGATATGTATAATCATCTAGTTTTTCTAGTAAATCACTTTTATTTGGTGTTGCAAGCTCAGCAGCTGCAGTAGGTGTTGGCGCTCTTAAATCTCCAACAAAATCAGATATAGTGTAGTCCGTTTCATGACCAATTGCAGTAATAATAGGAATATTCGATTGATAAATGGCTTCAATAGTTGGAAGCTCATTAAATCCCCATAAATCCTCAATCGATCCACCACCACGGCCAACAATTAAAACATCAACTTCATTTTTCTGATTCGCCAAAATGATTTGACTTTTAATACTTTCACTAGATCCTGGACCTTGTACGAGAGCTGGATATAAATGGATTTCACATAGCATATATCTTCTAGATACAGTATTGACAATATCTTGTATAACTGCACCAGTAGGGGATGTAATTACACCAATTTTTTTAGGAAATTTTGGTATCGCTTTTTTATGAGCTACATCAAAATAACCTTTTTCTTCCAATTCTTTTTTTAGCTTTTCATATTTTAAATATAATTCACCAATACCATCTAGTTTTAATGTTCTTACTTGAATACTATATGAGCCACTTGGTTCATACAAACTAATTTTACCTTCAATCAAAACATGATCGCCTTCTTTAGGTTCAAAATTCACATCCATCGTATCTCTTGAAAACATGATGCAACTAATGGCAGCTTGTTCATCTTTTAAAGTAAAGTAAAAATGCCCTCTACTGTGGCGTTTAAAATTAGATAATTCTCCTTTAATTAGTATTCTTGTTAGGTGCTTATCACTTTCTAACTTAACCTTAATATACTTAGTTAAAGCACTAACTGTAAGATATGTTGGATTAATTTCCAAATTCATCATTCCTTAATGGCTTTAGCAATCTGATCAATAACCTTATTATTAAACTTATGTTGCTTTTCATCATCTAAATTTGTATAAATCTTTGTAAGTTCTATCGCTTCGTTTATGATGACCTGCATTGCTAAATTCGTATATTTAAGTTCATATGTTGCTAGTCTAATAATCGCTCTATCTAAAAAACTTAAGCGATTTAAACTATAGTTATACAAATTACCTTCAATAATTTGATCAATATCAGCTAAATGATCAATCACATCATTAAATATTGGCTCGCTTTCTTCTAGTTCGAACCTTGGAATAAATGCAATTTTTTCACTATGATATAAATCATATTGATATAAGACTTGCATCACTTCAACTCTTATAGCTCTTAATGCTTCTTTATCTAAATTCATGTTTATTACCTCGTTAATATTTTAGCATAAAACACTAGATATTTGAAATATCTAACTATATTTTGACAATAAAAAAGGTAAAAACTCATAATCGTTCTTACCCATTTCATCTTTTATTTAAATAATCTATTATTTACGTTTTTTAAGAATAGAAACAACTGTTGTAGAAATCACCAAAATAGCAATAACAGAAATCGCAGCAATCGCTCCAGCACCTAATCCTTCGCCTTCATCATAACCTTTATCAGCTAAAATTTCTTGCCATGAAGTATCCATTTCAAGTTTTAAATCTTCATTATAACGATATACTTCATCATTATCACTAATTCTTACATCATAACTTGATGCATAATCACTATAAGTACCACCATCTGCTAATACATCTTCAAATACATCTTTTCTTGGCGTAGAATATCCAACCCATTCAGTATTTCTTAAAGAAGCATCGTAAGTTAACATGAAATTCATGAAATCATAAGCATAATCCATATTTGCTCCTTTTGGAGTCACAAATGCATCAACCCAAATATTTGTACCTTGTTCAGGCACAAAGAAATCAAGATTTTCATTTTCCATCATTAGATAATTTGCATCTCCAGAATAACTTACTGCTAAATCATATCTTGCAGGATCTAACATAGCATCAAAAATTTCATCTGTAATGACATATGTATCAGAAGTTAATGCAGCACCTAACCATGTTTTAGCTGTAGCTAACTCAGCTTCTGTTGGATGACTAATAGACATAGCGCCTGTTTGTTTTAAAGCTAGCATAAATGAGTCTCTTGAACTATTATAAAACGCAATATTATAATCCTCAGTTTGTGTTAATACATCCCATCCAGTTAAATCATTTTCATCAACAGTAGTTGTATCATATAAAATACCAACATTTCCCCAAAAATAAGGAATTGCATATTCTAATAAATCAAATCCATCATCGCCACTTTTTAAAGTATCTAAAATTGTTGATAGTCCATCTGCTAAATCTTCTTCTTTATCAAAAGCGTCAATTTTTGTCCAATCGATTTTCTCAATTAAATCTTCTGACACAAGTTGCTCAATCGCATAATCACTAGGAATCACTAAATCATATTGATTACCTGATTTCATTTGAGTGATTGCGACTTCATTTGAATCAAAAGCAATTTGTTTAACCTTTATCCCACTAGTTTCTTCAAACTCATAAACAAGTTCATCATCGATGTACTCACCCCAATTATATAATCTTAAAGTAGGACCTGTTTCACATCCAACTAAAGCAATAATGGTTAACAATAAAACACCTAAACTTAATATTTTTTTCATTCTAATTCCTCTACTTTCTTTCCTGTTTTAAAATAATCGTATGTAATCTTGCCACCAATAATTAATAATATAATGGTTGAGAGTGCATTAATTATTGGTTTCGGGCTCAGTCTGTTTGTATATAAATAAATTGAAATATTTTTATCCCCACTAGATCCAGCAACAAAATATGAAATAATGAAATCATCAAAACTCATTGTAAATGCAATTGCTGCACCAGCAATAATTGCTACTTTAATTTGCGGTAATATGACTTTAAACAATGCTTTTAATGGCGATGCGCCTAAATCATATGCAGCATCAGCTATATTAGGGTCTAAGCTCTTTACTTTAGGATAGACGGTAATTAACACGTATGGTGTTGAAAACGCAATATGGGCTAATAACATCGTATTATAGCTTGGAGCAATTTGCAATGCACCGAATAAAACTAATAGTGATACTGCCGTAATAATTTCTGGTGAGACAATTGGAATGTTATTAACAGTCATTGTCACATCTCTAATCACCTTTTTTGTTTGTGTTAAAGCAATTGCTGCTAAAGTTCCTAAGATAGTTGAAACAAATGTTGATACAACCGCAATCCACAATGTCATAAATATAATGGATTCTCTAGGATTTGTGTAATTAAATAACTCGCGATCCATAAATAGTTCTGCATATCTCTTAAAAGTAAATCCTTGCCATACAGTTAAGGAGTTTGCTTCATTAAATGAAAATACGGCAATTGAAATAATGGGTGCATATATGAAGATCATAACCAAAACTAGAAATATTATTTGATAAGGATTAATACGCTTCTTTTTCATTAGAATTAACCCCCTTATACTTATCTAGTTTTTTAATGTAGAATACAATACCTAATATCACAATAGCTAAAACAATCGCAATCGCAGATGCATAAGATATTCTGCCATTATAAATGATTGATTTTTCGATTAAAGTCCCAATCATATATATGTTTTGACTAGGTGCTAAATATTGAGGCACAATAATGGTGGTTGCTGCTGGTAGAAATACCATTAAAACACCTGATAATACACCTGATAAGGATAGTGGAATAATAACTTTGAACATCGTTCTCATTTTAGATGCGCCTAAATCAGCAGATGATTCAATCAAATTAGGATCTATTTTTGAGATAACCGCATATATAGGTAAAACCATAAATGGGAGATAAACATAAACTAATCCTAAGACAACTCCTGGGGCAGAATCTATCAAAAATGGGAAGAACATTCTCATAATTTGTTCTAAAGCTCTTACTCGTAATAGCATATTAATCCACATTGGTGCATTGATTAATAATAACAATGCCATTTGTGTTTTAAATTTAAGTTTTGTGAGTAAATATGCAAGTGGATATCCAATAACTAAAGAAACAATCGTTGTCGCGAAAGCTATCCATAAACTAGCAGTCATCGCTCTAACAAATGATGTGGCGCTAAAGAAATCTCTATAATGTGTTAGTGTAAAACCAATTGGAAATACTGATGATTGTCGATCATGTTGAAATGATGAGATAATCATTAAAAATATTGGAATAACCACTAGAACAATCATAACGATGAAATAAGGAACACTTAAGTATTTTTCAACTTGACGTATAGATTTCTTTTGTTTTTTTGGTAAATCGTTATCTATTTGATATGAGTTGCGGTTCATATCCATTTCTCCATGACATGGATATCTTC
>CAKMKH010000038.1 GCA_927441705.1 uncultured Acholeplasmataceae bacterium
TTAATGAACGTGTAGATGCATATTATAAATCGTTCTTTTTTTAGTCAACTTTATTCACTTCTTTCATATGCTTTTACATATTTGATTTTTAATTCTACAGGAAATATTGAATCATCAATACTTCCACCCCATGTACCACCAATAGCTAAATCTGGTGCTTGATTAGAAGCATTAGCTAAAATTAACTTGTTTTGATCAGGCATTTGTGATAATGTAACTTTTCTATCGCCTTGATATGGTCTACTCCCTATTGGTGTTTGAATCGCATTAAAATACGTAAATGATAAGAATACAGCTGCAATAACAGGTATAATTACGAACACCAAAAACAAGGTCCAGTACGGTAAGATAAACCATGCTGGATGATTCATTCTTCTAGTCATGATCTACCTCCGTTAACCAATCGTCTATGTTATAAATACTTGGCACAATATACTCTTTAATGATTTCACCATTTTCAGTATATCCAAACTCAGCCATTTTATAAATGATTTCTCTATTAGATACTCTAACAGCTTCATCTAGAGCTTGTCTTGGATTTGTACCATCAAATACGATTGATGTCCATGCGTTACTAATAGAACGTTCAACCATATATGCGCCAGGAATTCTTGATGCTTCTACACCATATTCCCATTGTTTTAAAATGATTTCTTTATATTCATCTGGCATTGAAACATTTTTAAATGCTTCCATATTTGCTGTATTCCAGAAATATGCTTGACCATATGTTGATTGTAGTAAGAATGCAAATTCACTTTGAACTGATGTTGACATCCACCACTTTAAGAAATCCCATGATTCTTCAGGATACAAAGTAGAACTCATAATCATTGATGATTGACCACCAATCGATGAATATCTTACGATTTCATCAGTTTCTTCATTATAGACACCTGGATGTAAGTCCATTGCCCATAAGCCATCAAGTTCAACTGCTGCTGTTTCTAATAATATATATGTTGCTAGATTTGATACACCAATAGGGAGTAGACCATATCTAAAATGATTATAAAAGTTTGGTACATATTTTGGTAAGTTATATAGCGTGAATAAATCACTCATCAATGTGATACCTTCTAGTGTTTCTTCTGAATTTATTGCTGTAGACATACCATCACTAGCATATAAGTCACCACCAAATTGGTAGATAAAAGGTAAGGTCGCAACGTAAGGTTTAAGTCCACTAAATTGTGCTAGTGGAACAAAATAGTTCATGCCATAACTTTGTAATAACGGTAAGATTTCAATAATTTCTTCCCATGTTTGTGGAATTTCTGTAATACCTATACTGCTTAAAATATCTTTTCTATAATAAGTGACCCAAAAATCTTGTGTCTCAGGTAAACCGTAAACCCCATCTTCAAAAACATATGGAATCATTGCACCTTTGGTAAAGTTAGCAACTGCTTCTTCATACCCATCAAATTTTCTTAAATCTAATGATGCATCCCTTACTGCGAATTCATATGGAATCCAGTGATCAACACCAATAGCTAAATCTGGTGCTTGATTAGAAGCATTAGCTAAAATTAACTTGTTTTGATCAGGCATTTGTGATAATGTAACTTTTCTATCGCCTTGATAGTATTGATCAATTAAAGCTTGCATAATTTCAATATATTGTCTTGGATGATTAACCCAAACAGTCAAGTCTTCGTCATTTCTTTCTGAAGCTGAATATGGATTATTAACAAATGATAAGACTAAGCGCTTAGATCCTTCAAAGAAACGTGTGAAAATGTTTGCATATGGTTTATCAATTTTAACATCACCATGAATGATCATACGCTCCATTTCAAGATTTGTTCTAAGTAATCTTTCCATTAAGTTTCCTAAAATTTGATTAATTGACGAATCTCCATCAGAAAACTGTACCATCATTGATGGAAGTTTATTGATATCCGCTGCTATATTGTTTAATCTTTTTGCTGCAACTCTTAAATTTGCAATTTCAGATGGTTCGTCTATATCTGATAATGGTAATAATGTATTATATGTTTCTTCAAGAAGTGTTGCCCAGCTTTTGATATCATCAGCAGCTTCAGGGAAATACGCTTGAATATCCCAGTCACGATATTTGTCAGTGCCACCACTGGTGTAGCGTTTAACATCGAGTGCTAAGGATTGAATATTGCTCATAACATATTGAACTGTTTCAATCGTATCGCGATATGGATAATTAACTGATTCTAATAGGATTTCGTGTGTTCCAGCTTCTAAATAAATTTTTATAAATTCATCATTTGAATCTGTTAATGTGCGGTTAATAAAATTTGTTGTATATGGGAATGCATAACTTTCAAATAAATCAAAAGGCACTTCTCCATTAATTTTAATTTTTCTAAAGACCGTCATATCTTTAATCATATATTGTCTAAACTTAAATGATAAGTGATAAAATCCTGACGTTTCTACTTCTATCTCATAAGCAACTTCATCACCTGAATTTTGCCATGATTCACCAAAGATTGTATTTAATCTTAAAAATTGTGTGTCATAATATAAATTTGATGGATCTTGTTCAGTTCTAAGTCTGATTGAAGGATTATTACGGTATAAAATATTTCTTGCAGAAATTGTTATTTCATCATTAACTACTTCAGCATTTTGATGCATGTTGAGATAGTCCTCATAAGTAACAAATGTTTCATTTTTTACATAATAAACTTGTCCAATCAACAAATCTTGATTCACATGAGAAATGGTAATTTCATCACCTTGTTCTAGATAGAACGCAAAATAACCAGGATGCATTCCTCGATAGTCATATATATTTTGATTTGTCCATGTTTTCACTTTATGAGAACTTGGCATGATTTCATTTTCATATCGATCTAGTGAAAAATCATAAGTGTCATAAACCCATCTTGATTTTAAAACAATGGTTTGTGCTTCATAAAATTGTGGTTCACCATTAATACGAATAGCTATTTGTGCTTGATTGATATTATCCTGTAGTTCATAATAATCAATTGCTATATAAAATAATCCAGATTCTTGTTCATCATGTGTCCATGTGATGTCATGATCTTGACCTAAAAATAAAACATCATCACTATGCGATTTTTCTGATTGATACGCTTCAACAATGTCTCCATAATTTGCATCATTAACATCAATCATTTGACCTTGCATTTCTAAAGTTGTAATTGTTTTTACTATTTGAGTATCTCTTACATTGTTTTCAATATATGATTGTTTTAATTCACTATATAATGTTTGATTATAGGCTTGTGAAAGCATTTGGTTTGTGTAATCATAAGAAAGGTCTTTGGTTTCATAAAACTCATGATTTGAAGATACCTTAAAAAAAGAAATTGTAATAATTGTCACAAGTAAAAGTGAAAAAAATAATATTAACCCTTTCTTAACGGTAAGTGCTTTAAAAAAAGCGCTTATGTATGCCATTCCTTTTTTTAAAATATCTGCTATTTTTCTCATATACCCTCCAAAAATATAGTATCAAGAGGGGATATTAATCCCCTCTATCAACATTTCTATTTATTTATTATTCTGAACCTAATGTCTCTAGTTGTCCTTGTACGATTTCGTTAGCTTTATTTTCCCACTGAACAGCATATGTCTCAACTGCTTGTGGTCCAGCTGTAACTAAGTTTTCCCAATTGTAAGGATTTTCTGGATCATTAACCCATGCCCAAAAATCTTTATAACCTGGCAACCATTTGTCTAAGTCTGGCTTAGCAAATTCAATACGATTAAATGTATAATCAATACCTTCAATACCATCAACTAAATCATAAACTCTATCCCAAACGTCAGGATAATCAGCAACTGGGAATCTGTCTAAGTATAATGGTGTTTCTCCAGCAGCAATTGATGCATCAAATGCTTCTTCTAGTAAGTCTAATCTAGCTTCCCAACCTTCTTGCCCAAATGTCATCCATTTAGCAAGTAAATATGCTTCTTCAGGATGATCAGTTTGACTTGATACTGCTTGATAATCTAGAATCGTTGGTGGGAATAAACCTGCATCACCACTTGGATAAGGCCAAAAACCTAAGTTTATATTACTTGTTTCTTTAGCTTCACGTAAAACCCAAAATTGCCAAGATCCTTCAATATCCATAGCACCAACACCAAATTGAATTAGGTATTGTTGCAAGATTGTGTTAGCATCTAATACTTCTTGAGTAAATCTTGTTGTTGTACCATTTGTTAATTGGTGCATTGCAACTTTTTGTTCCATTGCATAAATCCAATCATCAGATGTGTAGTTAAATTGTGTACCATCCCAAGTGTCATATTGTACATTTTCGTCTTCCATCATTGGCCAAACTTGTTGGAAATCTGGAGAACCATACCATGTATCAAGACCGACAACTGTGCTTGCTGGATCAACTAGTGTATCATCAGCAGGATTGATTTCAAAGTTTTTAATTGCTTTAGAAATTTCTACAAATTCTTCAAAAGTCCAATCTTTTACAGGATAGCCATCATTATCAATACGATATTTGCCATCAACAGTTGTTAAGTTCGCTTCTTCAAAGATATCAAGATTAATCATAATACCTTTTAAGAATTGGAATGATGGTACAGCATAACGCTTACCATTATAAACACCTGTTAAAGCAACATTATCATAAACTAAATCTGTATCTTCATCAGCATCCCAATATTGAGCAACATCTAAAGTAAGACCAGCATTAATAACAGTTGGAACATTATCAGTCGCGAATACATCAGGTAACAAACCAGCTTGAGCAGCTGTTACTAAATTACCAGTAAATGCTTCACCACTACCTTCGATATCAGTTCTTAATTGTACTTTAATATTTGGATACTTTTCTTCAAAAGCATCAATCATTTTTTGGTTGAACTCTTGATCACCCCAATCAGCATAAGATAACTGAATGGTTTGAACTGGTCCAGTTGGATCATTTGGTTCATCATCACCACAGGCAACTAGAACAAATCCAATAATTAATACCATCAATAGAGAAACTATTTTTTTCATATATAATTTCCTCCCTTATTAATTTAAATCTTGATAAATTAGCACTTCATGAATTGTAAATACACCAATTTCAGAAATTAATTCTCCACCTAATGTACCAAAATCTAATTCTAATTTAACATTAGTTACATCATTTGTAACTGTAAATGCTACATAAACAACGTTAGTTTCTGTAGAAACAACACTAAAGTCAACAGAACCTTCAGGGAATAATGAAATCCAACCTGCATCAGGTAATACCATGTTAACTCTTAAGTCTCTATCTACTGTAGACTCTAATACTATTTTTAATACATAATTACCTGGAGCTAAACTATCTAACATTTGATAGAAATGAGGTGTGTAAGGTTGTGAACCTAATACTGTAACATCAACTATTGCACCACCATTTTCACCCAATACCATTGTGCCATCGCCTTCGCCAGCATTATCATACATGAAGTATGGAACTGTTGTTGCATCTCCATTAACGATTAATTCAGCAGCTTCTGCGTTATCTTTTTCTTTAAGTGTAATATTATCTAATGATACAGTACCAGCAGCAAAGTTAGTAGTTGCACCAAATTCAAAACTTAATGTTAATCCATCAAAACCGTCTGTACCAGTTGTGAATTCATATGTATATGTAACCATTTCAGTTGTTAACATTAAATCTAGAGCTTCAATATGGAATATCCATACATTTGGAACAAATAATTTAACATTAATATCTCTAGCTACTGAAGCCATTGCATCAAATTCAAATACATAAGTTGTTTCTGCTTCTAAGTCTAAATATTGGTTAAATTGTACTGCCCATCCAGCATCTCCACCTTTATCAGTAGCAATATTGAATGTACCACCAGTACGGTCATAAGTTACCGCTGGAGCATCTCCCCAGTCTTGGAACCATAATTCCCAACCATCATTAAACTCACTATTCATAATAATATCATCTAATAAAGCTTCTTGTAATTTTACTTCACTAAATGTAACTAAACCATCAGCAAATCCATCTTGTGAACCTAGTTCAAAGACTAAATTAACATCGTGAGTTTCTTTAGTTACAGTAAATAAGAATTCTAATGTTGTTTCTTCAGCTAAAACTTCAGCACCATTAAATCTTGCATATTCAACCCATGGATCGCCATAGCCTAATGCAACATTCATCTTTCTTGCTACTTCTGCTTCAACAACAACTGTTAATTTATAAGTTGTACCTTCAACAAGTGTTAAATAATCAGCTTGGAATAATTGAATTGCCCAAGATGCATCTCCACCACCAGTAATATCTACAGTGTATACGCCATTAGTTGTATCAAGAGTAGGAACAACAACAGGTGCGCCACCCCAATTTTGTGACCACATAGCCCATTCAGGAGCATCAACTGTTAATTCATTTTCAAATGAAGGATTAGCAATTAAATTAGTTTCATTAAATTGCATACCAACAACTTCTACTGTCATCACAAATTCTGCATCATTACCTGCAGCATCTCCAACAGAGTAAGTAACCGTATATGTGCCTTCAACTGAAGTATCTAGAGCTTCAAGAACAGCTTCATTTGAATCTTTAATTACCACAACTATATCTTCAGTCACATCACCATCAACAATATCAAATGCTGTTACGCCTGACATTGGATCAAATGTGCTACCAACTAAAATTGATTTAGAATCTACTAATCCAGTGAATGTTGGAGCAGTTTCGTCTGCATCTGGTGTAGTTTCAGTGATTGTTACATCATCAAACCATAATGTAGCATCAACTAAATTACCACCAATACCACCTAATTCAAATAAGACTCCACCTCTTGGGTTATCTTCATTCATTGTAAATTTATATGAATAAGTAGCCCATTCAGTTGTAATTTTCTTAAGAACAGTTAATCCAGGTTTGAAATCCACGAAGTATGGAGGACCAGCAAGTAGTTCACCAACTTGTAAATTAATTGTTTTTTCAACACTTGATTTAGCTCTAAATGTAACTTCATAAGTTACACCTTGTTCAAATGGTACATTCATTTGACCAAATCTAGGTGTATAAGGGTTTGGACCTGCAATGACTTCAACTTTTAATGCGCCATCTTCCTCTGACATTGTCATTTCTGCACCATCAGCTACATAAGTTGCACTGCCATCCCAACCTGCTGTACCTTGTGAAAAATCAGCATTAACTAGCATTTGACCTTCAACTGCAGCTGGTTCTTTAACAGTGATCATTCTGAATTTTTGTGCCAAAATGCCTTCAACTTCTACTTCATACTTAATCGCATGTTGTCCAGTTTTTGTTGTATCTAATACATCATCTGTAATAATAGTTGTTGCAACATGTGAATATGTAATTTCATCTGTATAATCAACACCATTATTACCCATTGCTGTAACGCCATCCATGACATTGAAATCTGCATCAAAGTCAAGAGTCACATCATCAGCTCCGCTAAACGTTATCGCTGATAATACTACTTCTGGATCTTCTACTTCACCACAAGCTACTATTGTAAATACAGCTAATAACATTAAAACAACTAATATAAATCTCTTTTTCATCTATTTTCCTCCTTATTGTAATAGACATCTATTTTTAAGACATTTTTTTGACGAATGTCTTTTGCCCATTTCCCTTCAATAAATGATTGATCAAATGTTATTATTTGATCTTTTGTTGTTAAAACTATTTTTTGAATATAAGCATTTTGATCATAAGTATTTACTAAATATTCATTATGATAAGTAAGCTTAATATTCCCGAAAAGCGTTGTTTCTATTTTCTTATCTAAGAAAAAATCTTTATGTAGTCTTGGATTTAATTCAAATATAAGATTTTTGTCTTTATATTTAAATAATTCTTTCCCATAAAACATATAGCTAAACATTGATAAGACTTCTGCTGTTGAACCCGATAATCTAGAGACAAACCCTTGTCCATGTTTTTTAGGATCTGGATTTGAAGAAGTCGCAATAAATGATGAGTTTTCTATGGGTGATCTTCCATAAACTTCAGGATCCATAAAGCATGTGTAATTTGTTTTTATTTCTTCATAAAATATCTCATATAAACCTGATTTCAATAATCCAAGTAAATATTTATAAGTCATGTGTAAGAAATTCGATTCTCTTTCTAACCAACCAGGTGTAAATGCTTTTAATCTTCCGATTTCAAATGATTCATCTTCAAGTGAAACGCTTGTTTGATAAAACTTATGTTTCTTATCATATAAACCTGATTGTTTAACTTGATCATAAATAGCTTTTGCTTCTTCAGGTTTTGCTAAGTTTTTCAAATATCTAGCGGGTGCTTCTAAGAATGGTGGTAATGGCCTCATTTCAAATTGATTAACTTTAACTAAAGGTAGACCATAATCACCAATGATTTGTTGCTTGTTCTCATCTAAGATTTCATCATATGAAACTGCTTCATATGTTAAATATGTAGGAATGATATCATCAATTGCTTTAGCTTTTTTAACAGAAAGTTCTAAATGCTCTTCAATCTTAGTGATGATTTCAAAGATTTCTTTTGTATTTATTTTAGAAAGCTTAGTATTTCTATTTAACCTATTATATCTATACTCTTCTAATACATTCATTCTTTCATGCCAGTTATCAAAATCATTTTTTGTGTTAATCTGATTTAATTTAGTTAACAATATTTTAGTGTCTGATAATATTTCTAAATCATAATCATGGAATTTCTCAATATTTTTTCTCACATATGCCACTAGTTTTACTAATTCGAATGTTTCAGATACTCCTGAACCAAATAATCCTGGAATTCCATTACATGCATCATTCCATCCTGGCTTGTTACCTTCATATGAAAGTCCAATACCTTTTGGATCTAGGTGTGCATATTTGTTTAAGATCAATGTTACTAGTTTTGATAAAACTGGTATTTCAATCACTTGCTTATTTTCTGTTAACCACGGATCTATATCTTTTAAATGCTTAACTGAACCAAACTGTCTAATCGTATTATTTTTTGTTAAGACATATTTTTGATCTCTTGGGACTACATAAGCATTTGATTGATAGATTGATACTTTTTGATTAAATAATAAATCTTCTATAGCATCTGGATAAATTGACTCATATCCTTCAATTAAATCAAGAAGATAAGTGAAGTGGTCTTCCCAATATCCTTCACCAAACGACGCTTTATAAATGACTTCACTTTGACTAAGTATAGATTTAAATAATGATTCTTCTAATTCTAAATCCTCAATCATCATGAGTAATTTCCCTGGAGTAAATGGTTTGCTTAATAATTTTATGAGTTCTTCAGGAAAATCTTTTGTATCACTTTTGAATCTAAATTCAATTCCCTCAATAGATAGTGGATTATATCCATCATCTTGAATAAATGAGGCAAACATTAAGACATTAAATGCTTTAATATTTGGAAAGAAAATCAAATCATTTCTTCTGTTTTGTAATACATCTCTAAAATTTCCATTACCTTGAGAATAATATGCTGGTTCTAAGTTAAAGAAATTATAATCTCTTTCTAAGTCACCATGTTTTCTTGAATAAATGTAGTATGTTGCTTGTTGATCTTTAGCCTCTATTTGAATAGGTAGACCACCACGTAAAACATTATCTAGATAACATTGTTTTAAATATGCATCATAGATTGGGAAATTCGTTTTAGTTTCAATAACGTCTGTAATCTCATCGTGTATGTGTTTGTTTTCTTTTTCTTTATTTAAAAAATAGTCTAAATTTGTTTTCTTAACATATGTATCCAATTTATCTTCTGTTTCGCTGTAGCCAAACATTGAAACGAATTCAAAACTGTTTTCTATCTTAAAATCATAATGTGCCATAGCTGCTGGAACTTGGTTTACATGTGCTTGTTCTTGACTTAATATTGTTCCGTTTATAAATGCATATGGTGTTTCAAGTGATGTATCTTCTAAAAATAATGCTTTATAATCAAAGATGTACGTTGGTTTGATACTTGATCTTGAATGGAAGAAATTTCCTTCGCTAATTTCACTGACTTCAGCTTCATCTCCAGTTGATCCTCTTAAAGTATAGTAAACATAATCTTCTTTATCTTTAGTTTCCATCCAACTTTGTAAAAGATTAGATACTGCTTTATATCCACCATAATCAATACCCGTAGGTAGAATTTGTGCTAGACCATCTATAATTTCTATCTGTCTTTCATCTTTTTGATGATTTATGATTTCTACTTTTCTAACTAATGCTGCCAACCTCTCGTTTGGAAGTGTGAAGTAGGTCACTTTGATAGAAAGCTTAATCTGTTTTAGATGTTGAGTGATTGTTACTTGATCTGGATATACATCTAGTATTTGATCTTCATCAGTTTCTTTAAAGCACTCATATACTTTTTTGTCTACTTTAATAAATGTTCTAAATCCAATTTTAGATACATAATGATATGCGCCATTTGCAGGGAAAAATTCCATAATCGCACCATTTTTATTTCTAACTCCAAAAGATGCTATCAGTTGCCCTCTATTAACGTAAAAAGCCCATAACGGAATACCTTTTAATCCTGATATGCCACTCAAGAAGCTAGAGAATGGTTTATGTTTTTGATAATTATTTAATTGAAAGTGATAAGTTCCCATAATTTTCTCCTCAAGGAAATCGGTTTCTTTCCTTAATATATTAATATAATAACATATTAAGAAACCGTTTTCAATACATTTAATTTATTTTTTTTGAGTTGACTCTCTTATAACTAATTCAACTGGCAATTTTACAATTTCTTCGATTGTTTCATGTGGATTATTCATGAGTTCAATCAAAAGCTTTGCTGCCGTTTCACCTAGTAATTTTCTATCTTGTCTAATAGTTGTAAGTGATGGTGTAAAATGTTTTGCGAATGCAATATCATCAAAACCAACAACTTGAATATCTTCTGGAACTTTGATGTTCATATCTGATAAGCCTTTTAATACTCCCAAGGCAATATCATCACTTGCAACCATAATAAGTTCAGGTCTATTTTTCGATACTTCTAAAAGTTTTGCAACTGCATTATATCCACTTGTAAACCCAAAACTTTCTGCATATATAACTTCAGCTACATTGTTTAACTCATATTCATCAATAAATTTATAATATGCATCTACACGTTCATTAAAAGCTTTAGAAGAATTAGGACCTGAAATGAATGCTAAATTTTTTAGTTTTAAGTCTTCTTTGATATAATCGAATATCAACTTAATTCCTAACTCATTATCGCTAACGACTGTATGAAGTCCTGGGACTAACATATCTGTTGAAACAGCTGGTATAGAACTGTCAATTAGTTCATATAATCCTTTATCATTATAATTACCAACCACAATATAGACACCATCTACGCGCTTATTCATACACCATTCATAATACGATAATTCATGCTGACCAAGTTTTTTTACAATAAAGCTTAATTCATAACCTTGAAGTTCAACATAAGTCTTAAAATGTTGTAAAATGCTTGAGAAAAAAGAGTGCTCTAATCCTACATCGGATTCTTCTGTAAAAACAATACCTACAGTATAAGTTCTTTTTGATTTTAGCATTCTTGCAGAATTGTTTGGAACATATCCCACTTCTTTGATGTATGCAAGAACTCTTTTTCTTGTTAGATCAGAAACATTTCCTGTTTGATTAATAACTTTGGAAATAGTTCCTGGCGCTAGATTAAGTTCTTTTGCAATATTATAAATCGTTCTTTTTTTAGTCAACTTTATTCACTTCTTTCATATGCTTTTACATATTTGATTTTTAATTCTACAGGAAATATTGAATCATCAATACTTCCACCCCATGTACCACCAATAGCTAGGTTTAGTATGAAAAAGAAAGGTTGATCAAATGGCCATTCTTCTATAGTTGCATTTTCTTTTTTGCTAAACGTAATGATATGTTTTTCATCTACATAAAATGAAATTTGATTTTCATCCCAATCTAGACGATATAAATGAAAGCCTTCAAGTAAATTTAAATCTTCATGTACATAAGTTGGATGATTAAACTTATTGTGATTGTATGCTTTTGAGTGCAATGAAAAATGGAAATTTCCTGGATTTTTACCAACATGCTCCATTAAATCTATTTCCCCACCAAGCGGCCATCCCACTTCTTTTACATTTTCTCCTAATAGCCAAATTGCTGGCCATGTACCTCTACCTTTAGGAACGTGAGCCATCACATCTAGACGACCATATTTAATATACTTTTTACCTCTTGTTGTGATTTTTGCTGATGTGTAATTCTTTTCTTTATAATTCTCTTTATGTGCAACAATATGCAATGTATTATCTTTAATGAAAAGATTTTTTTCTTCATCTGTGTAATATTGATCTTCTTTATTACCAAAACCACTTCCACCTGTTTCGATGTTCCAAATATTTGAATCTAGTTTATCATTTTGATCAAATAAGTCTTGCCATACTAGTTTATAACTCATTTGTTTTCTCCTGATGACAGTTGTTGCAAGTGTTTCATTTCTTGATCGTTTAAATAAATACGATGCGAATTACCATCACATGTATCATCTTCTTCTATAATGAGTAGTTGAGCATCTTTAGATAAAGCATGTGCATGATATACACCTTTTGGAATACGATATATTTTTTGTGGTTCCATTGAAAAGTGTTCAAATGTTTTTGGAGAATCATTTTTCAATAAGAACATGTTACATTGACCTTGAATTAAGACAAATACTTCATCAGTGTCATGATGACACTCTATGAAGTTAAGATGCTTCATATCAAGTTCTTGAATGTAATTTAATTTTGCAATACGCCATGATTGAAAATTAAATAATTTTTGATACCCAATGCCAGATATATTATAAGTTTCATACAATTTCATCTAGATATACCTCGATACTTTCATTTATTTTTGTAATTGGCATATTCACAAGTTGATTATCCACTAAAATTTCTTTGATTCGATATTGCCCATAATCTAAATTTTTAGGATTGTGATAAGTAATATTGACTGTTTGATTAAATACATTTGTCGTGATTGATGCTTTTAAATCAATAAAATCTTCTTTTTTTAACTTCGGATTCAATGTTAATTTTCCTAAATCAAAATTTAATCCGAAAGTTTGATTTCTCAGCAACAGCAACAACCAACTTGCTGATCCTGTTAGATAAGAATATTTCCCATGTCCTTTTTCAGAAAAGTATTCAGGAATACCCGCTAAGACTTGTGATTCTTCTTTTTGTGCTTGTTTTAATAGTTCAAATACTGCTTGTCTTGCATCATCAACTAAATTATACGCATATAAACCATATGCATACATCATCACCATATGTGAGAAAATTGCGCCATTTTCTTTGTGATTATAAGCAAATCCAAATGCTCTCCCCATATTTGATAAAACTTTTTCATAATTAGTATTTAAATGATAACCACCAATGCTTGGATTAAATAGTTTTGATTTCGTATGCTTAGCTATTTTTTGAGCTTGTTCATGTGTCGGAGTATGAGATAACAGTGCCATAGCTTGGCCTGTTAAAGCTAGTGTGTCTTCATTATCCAAAAGTTTTCCATATTTGTCATAATAACTTTGATATCGATTATTTTCGAATGCATTTTCATTTAAGAATTTTTTCTTATTTTCAGATAATTCTAATAAATCATTAACTAATTTATTTCTATCAAAATCTTTTTTTCCACCTTCAAATTTTGATACGTGATCAAAATATGCATTAAGATCAGCATCTTTTTTTAATAGAATTTCTATATCAGAAAGTAACTTTACTGATTCTGTATCAATATTTTTAATAAGTTGCGCTAAAATGCTAAGGTTTTCTGCAAACATATGCGTAAAAGCGATTGTCTCACCTTGTTCATGCGCCATATCTAGACCATCGTTCCAATCTGCATCTTCTAATCTTGTAAATCCATGTTTGCCTATGTTATGATAACCAACTAAGTTTTCAATTAATAGATGCTCTAATATTGATCCTGTATAGACCATGTTATACGCATCAACTAAAAGTGTGTTATCAGTCGCTGATTTAGTCTTTTTAGTATAGTGAGTAAATTGATCAGAAAAATATGTTTGTTCTTTCAATAAGAACTCAATATCTCCTGTTTCATCCATATATAGTTTAGTCGTAATTAATGGCCAAACACCATGATCAGACCATACTCTTGTAATTTGATTTCGATCAGCCTTAAACTCACCAGGTTGATCGCCTATTATTGTTGCATTTGAACCATCTATTCTAATACCTGCAAAATTGCTATATAACAATTCATAAACACTATCATCATTCATCATGATTAGAGCCAATAAATCTTGCCATAAATCACGCCATCCACGACCGCCTTTACCATAATCATGATGAGGCATATATGAATTTCCATAATATCTTCTAAGAAGTGGTTGTAAAGAAACCCATGTCAATTGATTTGATGTCTCTTTTGAGTCAATTTCAAAAGTTAATTGACTAACATAAGATTCAAAAAAGTCTTTGACTTCAAGAAGGGCTTTTTTAAATCCTGTTTTTGATAGATAAGTTTTTATAAAATGATCTGTATTAATTTCATCTTTTTGAATAGATACTGCCATATAAAAAGTGATAGATTCATTAGGCTTAAGTTCTATATCTTGAAACGATATACCTCCCATAGCTTCATAACCATCCACATGATAGCCACTTAATTGTAGTTGATCAAGTCCTCTTGGAAAATGAAATGATCCATTATTTAAATAATCATCAACTGTCGGAATATAACCTTTGATGTTTAATTGTTCACTATGTGCTAAAAAATAGTAGGATGTATCATTTAGTTGATGTCCTCTTTCATCAAACGAAAGCGTAGGTTTGACTTTAATCCCACCATTAAATACATCAATAGTTTGTAAAAGTGATGTCACGTGACGATGATCACGTAGATTATCAGCACTTCTTGCATAAAGTGGGGTTGCAGTAGTAATTTTTAAATTTTGATTTTTTTGTGTTTTATTCGTATAAGTTATTTCATGTACTTCTGCCATTTCATTTAATAAAACAAATGATGTAGTGGATATATCATGAAGTTTATTATGTCTATTAACTTTTTGATATAGCATACCAATTTCATAATCTATAGAATCAGTTTGTTGTAAATGCGTTTGTCCATTTAAAAAATATAAATTACCATCTACGCAAAAACAAACATTTCTTGATTGTGTATGCTCAAATAATTCTAACTCAGATGCTGGTTCTATAGCATAATGATGTAAGTCTGTCTTTATATCACCAGCAAAAAAAGGCGTAATAGAAGATCTAAACCCTTTTAAATTAAACATAGGAAAGTAATATCCAGCGTTATTATTATTTTTTATCTGTTTTTTTAAAATCATCATGTCACCTCGAGAAATCGGTTTCCTATTTCCATTATAGTTGATTTTATTAAAAAGTAAAGTCTTTTTTTTCAAAAAAGTGAAACGCTTACAAAAAAAGAAGCAGCTTGCTTCTTTTTATTGATTTCATATGATTAAAGTTGAAATACTATGTGCTTTACTCAAAATATTAATTGGTTCATCTAATCCTTTAATTTCAACTGTGTAGTCTTCATCTTTTTCGTTTTGGACAATAATAGCATAACTACCATCTGGATTTTTAAAGGCAACATAATATAAATCTTGATCTGCTTTCGATTCTATCTGCACTGCATTTTTCATGATATACTTTGAAAAATGTCCAATATAGTAATAACTAACGTTTCGATAAACTTCTTCATGGAAGACTTTAATATGAATCGGAGCTGAACATAAATTGTTCACATGATTTGGTCCACCAACATCATCTAGAAATAGATTCCAATCAATATATCCTTCATTAAAGTTTCTCAAGTCATTTAAGATATTTCTACCATATCTTTCTCCAACTTGATATTCACCATAATGTGGACCGTTTTCTTGACAACCTTCTGTAAATATCAAATGTTTATCAGGATATGCGTCATGTGTTTTTTTAACTTCTTCAAATTCTTCTTGATCATACCAATGAAATGCTGTTCCATAAACATATTTATTAGCTTCTTTGTCACTCAAGACTGCTTTAGTTCTTTCTAGCATTTGATCTCTATTGTGATCCCAAATATAAATGTGTTGTTTTAAATTATTTTCTTCAAATGTTTTGCCTAAGACTTTAACAAATCTTGCTTCATCATGTGCCTCATAAATACAGGAGTCCCATCTTTGTACAGCCATTGGTTCATTTTGCACA
This sequence comes from uncultured Acholeplasmataceae bacterium, assembly GCA_927441705.1. Lineage (GTDB taxonomy): Bacteria > Bacillota_I > Bacilli_A > Acholeplasmatales > Acholeplasmataceae > Mariniplasma. The sequence goes on from CAKMKH010000038.1 coordinate 16,162, forward strand.
GTAACTGAAAAGATATCAATGCCTTTTTCTTCATAAGCCTTAATAAATTTTACAAAATAATTTGCCCATATTTGATCGTATTTCGGTAATAATTTTCCACCTCTAATTGGAGAATTATTATCTTTCATCCAAAAAGGAGGTGTCCATGGAGAAGCAAGAATCTCAACTTTTTGTCCACTGATTTTAGATGCGTCATTGATTAAATCTATGATAGGCTGATCTCTTTTGATTGAAAATGAATTTAGTGAATCATCATGGTCATCAATGTATAAAAAACTATCTAAACTAAAATCACATCCGTGAATTGCTACTCTACCAATTGTATATCCTAATCCATCTACTGGATCAAAATAAGCTTTGATTGCATTAAGTCTTTGTTCTTTATTTATTCTAAGTAGATTATAAGCACTTGCTTCAGTAAATGCACCACCAAATCCTATAATAGATTGCATCGTTTTTGATGGGTCAACATTTAGGGTCATCTTTAGTTTTGGTAACACTTCTTCTGTATGAATGCTATTAAATCTTTCGTTATCTAACTTGCTTGTTCTTATATGTTTCATTGTTTCACCTCTTCTAACTCATTATAATTGATAAATATTAAAAATCAATCCTAAGATTTCTATAAAAATAAAAAGAAGCTATTTTTGCTTCTTTTTAACGATGAAATAAATAATAGAACCTATAAGAATATCAGCAACTATATATATAGTCATGTTCTGAATCAATTTAGGATAAACATGAGTACTTTGATCAACAAGTTCTTCTAAATAACTTGGATCCATGCCATCATTAAATCCATCATCAAGTTCAGGATAAGTTTGAACATAGATGTCTTGATTGAAATTAGCAAACATTTCACCTTGATAATCATAAAGCTCGATATCTAATTCCAAATCTTCATCAAAATTAATTGCATAGAAATAAAATGACATAAGTGATAATCCATAACTAACTGCAGCGCCTTCGTAACTAGGATCTGTATATGTTTCATATAAAGTTTCATTAGGCTCTTCACCATTTAGTTTAATCACTCTAATGCCTGTTTGATCGTCTTGGTCTTCAACATCATCAGCATAATTGACATTTGCTGTTGGCACGATAAATAGACCTAATTGATTAATATATGTTTCACTATCTTTTCCAATCACATGATAAACATCAATGATATAATCAGCTGTTTCTTCGCGATGGATCATTTGATATGATATTGATTGCATGCTAATAAAATCATCAAAATCAAGTGTTTCAACAGCCTCATCAGCTAATTCATAATACACATCATAAACTCTTTGATTATAGGCTAGTGTAAGTGTCACAAAGTATATTGCTACTCCAATCAAAACGCTAAAAATTAAATAAACAATTAAAAATTTCTTCATTTTCTAATGACTCCTTTATGATTGTATAATTGCGATGCTGACCCAATGAGTCTTATGTATTGATGATCATAGATAATTGCACCATCATCAGGTATTGCATAAATATCTTTATGTGTTAATCTGTGCATTTTTCTTAATGCACTTTTTTGTTTTTTTCTTCTTCTATAATGTACTTCAATAATAAAATTATTGATTAATGACAATCCTTCTTGAAGACTAAAACAATCATAATCAATATCTTTTGAGATATGGTATGTATCAAATTGCATCATTGCTCCTGCAGATGAACCGATAAATATTTTGTCTTGAGACTCTAGTACTTCTTTTAACTCGAATTCAATAATTCTAGTCATCATCTCATCTGGTGATCCACCTGGGAAATATATAATATCTGCATTTAAGATTTTTTGTTTTGCGGTTTCTTTTGTATCATCAAAATAGTATATCCATGATATTTGATTTTCTTTTATTCCATAGGGAGCAAAACTATCTATCATACATTAACTATTACATTGCAGACTACTACGATATCGTGCAAGACAGACTTATCATTGAATTTAAGAAGATGAGCAGTGAAAAAATCACTAATAAGCTTAAAGATATCGTTGTCAAACCCAAGCGTATATATCTTCTGACT
>CAKMKH010000039.1 GCA_927441705.1 uncultured Acholeplasmataceae bacterium
AGAAGACCTCTCTTTCTACGAATTAGCTAGTTACTAAAATTGTAGCATAGAATGAGGTCTTCTTTTTATATTCAAAAAAACGCTTTAAAAAACATGGTGGTACGCCACCATCATTTGGACAGCTACTATTTAGCCACCATCCTCTTGACAGGGGTGTTTCTTACTTGCCACCACCTATTTTAAAGGACCCTTTCTTTTTAATCTAATTAATTATTTAACTTCTTTTTTAACTTTATCGTCTTTAGCAAACTCAGCTGCCATCATGACTGAAGATGCAAGATCTGTAATATTTGTAGGAATTACTATCTTAGTTGATCTACCATCTGCAACTTTAGCAAGTGCTTCATATGCTTTAATTGTTAAAACAGCATTATCAGCAGCAGCATCCTTAATTAACTTAATACCTAAAGCTTCAGCTTCTTTTAATTTGAAAATTGCTTCAGCTTCCCCTTCAGCTTCTTTAATCTTTTGTTGTTTAACAGCGTTAGCTCTTAAGATAACAGCCTCAGCTTCCCCTTCAGCTCTTAAAATTTCAGAACGTTTTTGACCTTCTGCAATTAAAATGGTTTGACGTCTTTCACGTTCAGCACGCATTTGTTTTTCCATTGAGTCTCTAATATCTTTAGGTGGAAGGATGTTTTTAACTTCAACACGGTTTACTTTAATACCCCATGGGTCAGTTGCTTCATCAAGAATTAAACGCATTTTAGTATTAATTAAGTCTCTAGATGTTAATGTTTGATCTAAGTCAAGATCACCAATGATATTACGTAAGGTAGTAGCAGATATTTTTTCAATCGCCAACATTGGATTTTCTGTACCATAGCTGTATGCTTTTGGATCTGTAATTGAGAAAAATACAACTGTATCAATTTGCATTGTAACGTTATCTTTTGTAATAACAGGTTGTGGATCAAAGTCTTTTACTTGTTCTTTTAGTGAAACAACGCTCACAACACGATCAAGTATTGGTACTAAGAAGTGAATCCCAACGCCCCAAGTAGTATAATAACCACCTAAACGTTCGATAACATACTTTTTAGTTTGTGTAACTAATCTAAAACTAGCTGCAGCAATTAATAATAATAAACCGCCAACAATAAGTAATGTAAGTCCAATTGGGCTTAACATTATAGGTGTCATAAATAAATCAAGTAGTTTCATAATATTCCTCTTTTCTTTTTATTATAATTTTTTAACAATTAATTTCACGCCTTCGATATCAAGAACGCGTATTTTTTCATCAACTTCAATATCTTCATCAGATATTGCTGACCATTCTTGAGCTCTAAGTTTTACTCTACCAACAACATTCGCACTAATCCTAGAGATCACATGTCCTTCTTGACCAATAACAGAATCAACATTGGTTTTAATCTCATTGACTTTGAAGTATTTCAGTACTACAGGTCTTGTAAAGAAAAGTAGAACAGCAGTAGTGAGAGCAAAAACTATTACTTGTATGATTGGATTCACTTCAAATAAAGCAAGTATAAAACTTGGAATAGCTCCTAAAGAAAACCATATACTAACCATATCTGCTGTAATAAATTCAAATGCCAGTGCACCTACAAAAATACCTAACCATAAATAAATTAACCATTCCATGAATTAGACCTCCTCTTTCAAATCCACAATAAGGATTTGTTCTTTTTCAAGCCAACTAGCTTTAAATTTTTTTGCGTCACTTCCTAAGTCGATTTTTGCGATTTCACTAATTTCATCCATGAATGCTTTATTAGTCACTCGACTATATGATGACTTAACTGTGATGCGATATTTATTACTATCTGGGATGTCATGTCTGAGGGCATGCTCTTTGTCCAGTGGCTTTACGAAAATTGTTTTTTGATCTTTGTTATATCCTAACATAACACTGTATGCATTTTCAAAAAATGTTGTTGCAGGTTTGTTAAGCGTCAAATTGCCTTTAGCTAGAGTTACAATTAAATCTTTTGGTTTTTCATTGAACCATGTAATGTCCATACTTAATCACTCCTTTATGAGTCTATTATATATCGAAATTACAAAAAATACAATAAAATTACATTAAATTATTTTAAATTCATATTATTTATATCAAAACCATAGTTTTTTGCATAAGCTACAGCTTCATCAATGATTGTTTCATAATCAATTTCGCTTTCAATAGAACTTATGATGTACTCATGAATAACTTTATTAGAATCTAGTGCTGCGTAAACGAAAGTCTTTGGATCAGTCACTGTCATATCATAATTTAATATTACTTCGGATTTGATGTCATTTATATCGACTTTTAATTTAACGTGGATATGCTCTTTGTTAAGACTAACAGTTTGAATGTCACGGTCAATAAATGGTACAACAAAATGAATACCTGGAGTATCTAGCATTTTGTAAAAGCGTCCTAATCTTTCAACGACTTTAACCTCGTTTTTTCGAACAATTTTTATATTTGGAATCATAAAAAGTACAACTAAACCTAAAATAACGATAATAGCAATAATTGGATCTGGCATATTTTCACTTCCTTAAACAATATAAGTTGTATTTAAATAAATAGTGTGATAAGATTTAAATGATCACTGCGGGGAGCTTAGCGCTGAGAGGACTATTCATAGTCGACCCGAATAACCTGATCTGGATCATACCAGCGGAGGGATAGTCGATAATTTTTCATCTCTAGACTATCAATTTCTTTGGTTATCCATAGAAATTTTTTTATTTTCTAAGGAGGAAAAGAAATGAATCAAAATGTAGAGACTAAGAAAATGATTGCAACAATAAATCTATTAGCAATAGCAATCGTCTTAGATGTTTTAATTAGTGCCATACCAGGGTTAAACCTTAGTATGCCTTTTGGGGGTAAATTTTTTGGTTTATCCATGCTACCTATTGTTTTAATAGGATTGATGTTTGGTTTGAAGTATGGATTAATTTCTGGGTTCATCTATGCGTTGTATAATTTTGGAATCGATTATATCATATATATCGAGACCTTAAAGATCACACTTGAAGGTTGGACTGGTGAATCATGGGGAACTTTCAAAATATTTTTCCTTATTTTATTTGATTATATTATCCCATTCATGGCTTTTGGTTTATCGGGGTTATTCAAAGATGCTTTGTCCAAAAAGCATAGGTTCGTTTATGCATTTGTCATCATCAGTGTTGTTAGATTAGTTTCATCAACTATTAGTGGTGTCATATTGTGGAGTAGTAGTATTGAATATGCAACAAGTCAAGTAGAACTAGGTGAAGCAAGTGAGAATATCGCTACAAGATTATTTTCATTTGTTGGTAGTAATTTGTGGTTATATAGTTTAGGTTATAATTTCATATATATTGCAACAACGCTTGCAACAACATTGGTTATAGGTTTACTTATTTATAAGAGACTACAAGTATTAAATCAAGATTATTTTAATTTTGCTAAATAATAAGTATCGATTACTTTTAAGTAGTCTAATCTGGGTTTAAACCCAAATTTAATTAAATAAGCTTCATTTTTAAAAGTTTCATAAGGGATGGATTTTCGTCCCTTTTTTTCATCGTTTTGTAGGTCCCAATATGCAAATAAAACTTTTGAAGGAAGTAAAAAATATTCATCATACTGTTTAAAATGAACAATTAAAAACGCAATACCACCATGTTTATCCACTTGTTTTAAGTGTTCAATTTGATGTAAATGAACATTTTTTAAAGGCATTGATGTTTTTGAATTGGTTTCTTTTGCATCAAAATCGATATAATGACCTTTATAAATCCCATTAAAATCTGTTGTAGAAGGTGTTTTATAGTAAGCTTCAGTTATTTTTGCCTTGTTTCTTGCTGGATAACTAACATTAACAACTTGTATGGGTGTAGGCTTTTTATGAATGACTGCAATATCATTAACTAAATAATACGTATTAGTAGACTCAATATCGCTTTCTAATGTCATTCCTAAATTAGCTCGGTTATTTGTTTTTTCATGCTTTTTTCTTGCAATTGGATAATTAATCATATGTTTTCACCTATTTTAATCATATCACAATATCAAGACAAAATCATTGTTATATTTGAAAAAGATGGTATAATTAGAATAGTAAAAAACGTTACTAGGATTTTATAAAAGGAAGTGTTATTTTGAGTCAAATTAGATTTTTTGCTCTAGGCGGACTAGGCGAAAACGGAAAAAACATGTATGTCATTGATGTAGATCGTGATTTATATATATTAGATGCTGGGATTAAATACCCAAGTTCAGAGTTATATGGTGTGGATGAAATCATTCCAGATTATAAAGTTTTAATACGAGCTAAAGACCGTATTAAAGGGATTTTCTTGTCTCATGCACATGAAGATCATATTAGTGCACTACCGCATATATTAAAGGACCTTAATGTGCCTGTTTATGCGACTAATTTTACAATGCAAATTGTTAAAGATTTACTAAAAGAAGAAGAGTTTGATTTAGCAAAATTAACTCTAAATACAATCTCTCAAAATAGTATTATTAAGTTTGGGAATGTTAGAGTTAGTTTTTTTAATACAACACACTCAATTCCAGAATCAGTAGGTATTGCAATTCATACGCTTGATGGCGTAATCGTATACACATCTGACTTTACATTTGATCAAAGTGGCCATTTACAATATCAAACTGATTTTCAAAAAATCAATCAATTAGCTGAAAAGCATGTACTTGCTTTATTAACTGAATCATTAGGTTCAACACTAGTTTTAAATGGTGGAGTTAATCAAAATTTAGATAGTAGGTTAAATAGCATATTTGCAAATGCTGATGGCAGAATTATTGTATCTCTATTTTCTTCAGATTTAAAGAAAATTCAAAGAGTTGTAGATATGTGTCTTCAACATCATAAAAAGATTGCAATTATTGGTAGAAGAGCTCAAAGAATTGTTGATATTGCCATTGCAAGTGGATATTTACATATTCCAAAAGAAAGTCTAATAAATTTAAAATTTATAGATGATAAGAATAAAAACGATGATAAAGAAATCGTTGCACTAGTTACAGGTAATAGACATGAACCATTTTTTATGCTACAAAGAATGTGTAAAAAAGCTGATCGTTTAATTCATATTACTGATCAAGATACTATCGTTTTAATGACTCCTCCAGTTCCTGGAACTGAAAAGATGTCAGCTAGAACACTTGATGTCTTATATCGAAGTGATGCGATAGTTGAAAATATAGATAAAAGATTATTAACATCTGCACATGCAACTGCTGAAGAATTAAAGATGATGATGAATTTATTAAAACCAACTTATGTAATCCCTACTATTGGTGAATATCGTCACCAATATGGATTGAAAAAGTTAGCATTAGAAATCGGTTATGCCGATGATCACGTATTCATCTTAGATAATGGTGATGTTCTAAGCATAAAAGATAAAGATGCATTTGTATCAAAAAACGAAATCAGTGTTGGTGAAATCTTAATTGATGGTACTGCAGTTGGTGATGTTAACGATTATGTAATGAAAGATCGAGAACTATTAGCTGAAGATGGTGCATTATTAATTGTTGCTCATGTTTCCCCTAAACATAAGAAAATATTAGGTGATGTTGAGATTATTACAAAAGGCTTTGTCTATGTACAAGAATCAGAAGAGATTTTGGCTAAAGTAAAAGAAATATTTTATAAAACAAGCGAAAAACATTTAGCTGGTAAGTACATTAACTGGAATGAATATAAGCGTGATATAAGAAATGATATTAATCGTTTTATATATCAAGAAATTAGAAGATCCCCAATTACGATTCCAGTCATTATTTCTACAGAAATTTAGGTGATGATATGAAAATTTATACAAAAAAAGGTGATACTGGTGAAACAGACCTTTTAAGAAGACGCGTTAAGAAAAATGATTTGCACATAGAAGTTAATGGACAACTTGATGAGATTATGGCTACAATCCTTTTAACTAAGCAATATATTTTCGAAGATGATACAATTAAAGCACTTGATAAAATTCATCATATCTTGTATCAAATGGCATACGAAATCGCTTTAGATGATCCAAATCAAATAAAAGTATTTGAAGATGATGTTATCTGGCTAGAAAAACAAATAGATTTGCTTGATGAAAAATTAGAACCACTAACCAAATTCATACAACTTGATGAGACAAAATCATCTGCTTGGCTTAACATGTGTAGAGTTAAAACTAGAACTGCTGAAAGATTTATGATAGATCTAGATGATGTTAAAAAAGTTAATCTATTTACACTAAAATTTTTAAACAGACTATCCGATTATTTCTTTACAATTGGTAGAAAATATAATGAATCATAAGATAAGTTAACTTATCTTATTTTTTATTTTACAATGTAAGCGGTTTCGTGTTATCATAGATTTGATGAAAGGCGGGATTATATGAGACCAGTAAGCATAGTTATATGGGGTTTTGGAGCCATGGGACAAGGAATGGCTGAGATGTTATTAACAAAAAAAGGTATAGACATTGTAGGTGTATGTGACATTAACGAAAGAGTCGTTGGAAAATCTGTCTCAGAAGTTCTACAAATGGATCAAAAATGTGATACTAAAATTCAAAGTAACATTGATTTGATCTTAGATGAAACAAAACCAGATATCGTACTTCTTTGTACAGACAGTTTTGTCAAAGGTGCATATCCGAAAATTAAGAAAATAGTAGAGAAAAAAATTAATGTTATTACTACAGCAGAAGAGATGGCATATCCATATCAATCTCATCAAGCATTTTCAGAAGAAATGGATGAGATGGCTAAAAAATATGGAGTAACTATTTTAGGAACAGGTATTAACCCAGGTTTTGTTATGGATTTACTTGTTTTATGTTTATCAGGTACTATGAAAGATGTGAAACACATTGATGTTAAAAGAGTAAATAGTCTAAGTCCATTTGGACCAGCTGTTATGGAAGAACAAGGAGTTGGTGATTCTCTTGAAAAATATCATGAACGTATCGAGAATAATGATTTAGCTGGACATGTTGGCTTTAATCAGAGCGTTCACATGATTTTCAAAGGACTTGGTATTAAACCAACTCGTTTTGAACAACAAATGAGTCCGATTATTACTAATGTAGATCGAAAAACTAAATATGCATTTGCCAAAAAGGGAACTTTAGCTGGTATAAATATGACTGCTCAAGGATATATTGAAGATGATTTATTTTTAAATATGGATCATCCTCAACAAATCGAACCACTTCAAGAAGGTGTGAAAACTGGAGATTATATCGATATTAAAGGCTCACCAGACATTCACATGGCAATTACACCAGAAATTGATGGTGGTCTTGGAACAATTGCGATTTGTGTCAATATGATTCCTCATGTCATTAACGCAAGACCAGGATTAAAGACCATGATAGATCTACCCATTCCTCGCGCAATTTTAGGCGATATGAGAGATATGATTGAGACAAATGAATAGAAAATCTTAGGTTTTCTATTTTTTATTGGAGGTATTTGCTAAATGATTAAGAAAAATACGTATGTTTTAGTTAAAAAAACAATTTTAAATAAAGAACAAAGAACTGCTCATATACCTGAAGATACCAAATGTGTGGACTTTATTATGAAAATAAAGGGTAATTTAACACATGACGCTAATATAGGTGAGCAAGTGATCATAATAACTGAAACAAAAAGAGTTATTGAAGGCACTCTAATAGAGATTAATCCAGCATATACACATTCGTTTGGTGAACATGTAGAAGAAGTGATGCAAATGAAAGACATTATTTTAAGCGAAGTGGAGGATATATCTCATGACTGATTATGATAAATTAATGTCTAAGAAATTAGAAATTATGAAATCTTCAATGAAGCTTGATTATCAAAAGTTTGAATTAGAAGGTATCGCATTTGATTATGAAAAAATGATGAATGATGCTGGATATAATTTTGAAGACGTCAAACGCATTCAATTAGAAAATAATATTGGAAATACTCCACTTATTGAGCTAAAAAATATCACACAATATGCAAGAAAATTTGCTAAAAAAGGATTTGGTGCACGCATCTTTTTAAAAGACGAAGCACAAAACCTAAGTGGATCATTTAAAGCACGAAGAGCTGCGATTAGCGTTTATCATGCGAAAAAACTAGGATATAAAGGTGTTGTAGCTGCAACAAGTGGTAATTATGGTGCGGCAGTTGCTGCAATGGCCGCAAGACTAAATTTAAAATGTATCATTGTTCAAGAGTGTTTTGATTCTCATGAAAAAAATCAACCAGAAATCATTGAAAAAGCTAGACGCTGTGAAGCTTATGGTGCAGAAGTCGTTCAACTATCAGTTGGACCAGAATTGTTTTATGAGTTCTTAAAAATTTTAGAATCAACCAAATATTTTAACGCTTCTTTATACTCGCCATATGGGGTCATGGGTATTGAAACATTGGGGTACGAGATAGCAGAAGAAATGTTAAAAAAAGAAGGAAAATATCCTGAAATTGTTATTGCAACAAACGCCGGCGGTGGTAATTTAACTGGTACTGCAAGAGGGTTGAAATATCATGGTGCTCATGATACTAAAATCATAGGGGCAAGTGTTGATCTAACTGGTCTTCACATGGCAAGTGATCGCGATTTTAACTTAAAATCGTTTACAACTGGACATACAGGTTTTGGAATTCCGTTCGCAACATTTCCTGATCGATCTGATGTGCCTAGAAGTGCAGCAAGACCATTAAGATATATGGATGAATACGTTTTAGTCAATCAAGGCAGTGTATTTTTCATCACTGAAGCATTATCTTTACTTGAAGGTATGGAAAGAGGTCCTGCTGGAAATACAAGCTTAGCTGCAGCGTTTTCAATTGCACAAACACTACCTAAAGATCACATTATTGTTGTGCAAGAAAGTGAATATACTGGAGCAGGAAAACATTTTAACGCCCAAATTGCTTTTGCAAAACAACAAGGTATTAGACTACAATTTGGAGATCCATTAGATGAGATACCCGGGAAAAATTTAATTTTCCCAAAATCTGCTAAGGATATAAAACATAAAACATTGAATATGATGGATTTAAAAAAATCATACTTGAAACGCTATAAAGACCACATATATTCAACATTAGAAATTAAATATTTAGAAGCTGAACTTAAATTAGACCAAATGACAATCTTAAAGCTTATGGAGGAAATTAATGAAAGCAAGAATTGATGACTTTAAAGAAAGAAGAACACATCTAGAACATATGTCAGATGCTGAACTAAAAACATATTTTTATAAGTTACTTGACCAAATGATTGATCCAATTATGGATCTAGCGTTTACTCAAACTTCACCATCTATTGAAAGAAGTGTTTTACTTAGAATGGGTTTTTCTTCAATTGAAGCGAAAGCGTTAGTTGATTTAGTTTTAGAAAACAATTTAATAGAACATGGTGCAGGTCATGTTGTTTACAAATATGCCAAAAAACATAAACTAGACATAAGAGATGCAGGATTAAAAATCCTTGAAACTAATGATTTAGCTGATATCAAGGAGGCATTTAAACATGATTAAACCAAATGAAAAACTAGATATCAAAAACTTACTTAATGATTTAGAAAATTATAGACCAAGAAGAAAAGGATGGGTATGGAGAGAAAATAAACCTCAAAACATAGGGCCTTTTCATTATCAAGATGTGAGTGACTCATTAAAAAACTATGTTGCACTTCCAAGCGCTAGACATTTAAATAACATAGATCCACAACCATCATCTACAATTACAACAGAAATTGCATCAGGTCGTTTTGAAGATGATATTAGAAGAATGCGCATGGCAGCTTATCATGGCGCAGATCATATGATGGTTATTAGAACTGCTGGCCAATCTCACATGGATGGTTTACTTGAAGGTACACCACAAGGAGTCGGTGGCGTTCCAATTACTAGAAAACAAGTTAGAGCACAAAGAAAAGCACTTGATATTATAGAAGATGAAGTGGGTAGACCAATTAATTATCATTCATATGTCTCTGGTGTTGCTGGACCTGAAATTGCTGTTATGTTTACTGAAGAAGGCGTTAATGGAGCACATCAAGACCCACAATACAATGTTTTATATAGAAATATCAATATGATTAGAAGTTTTGTGGATGCTGCTGAATCTAAAAAAATTATGGCATTTGGAGAACTTGCTCAAATTGATGGTGCTCATAATGCGAATGCGACAGCTAGAGATGCATGGAAGGTTATGCCTGAATTACTAGTTCAACATGGTATTAACTCAAGATTTAGTGAACGAGTAGGTATTAGAAATGATTTAATATGTTTATCAACAGTACCACCTGCTGCACCACCAAGTCCAGATATTAAAATAAATCTTCCTTATGCACTTGCACTTCGCGAGTTTTTTAGTCAATATAAAATGCGTGCACAAATGAATACTAAATACATGGATTCTTCAACTAGAGAAGCAACTGTTACACATGTCTTAAATTTATTAATTTCTAAATTAACGTCTGCAGATATTCAATCAACGATTACTCCAGATGAAGGTAGAAATGTGCCATGGCACATGTTTAATATAGAAGCTTTGGATACTGCTAAACAAGCAATGATTGGTATGGATGATTTATTAAGCATGCTTGAATTTAAAAAAGATAGTGAACTTTTTAAAACAAAGAGAGAACTTGAGGAACGCGCTATTTTAATGATGGAAGAAATCATTGAAATGGGTGGTTATTTTAAAGCTGTAGAACAAGGTATGTTCGTAGATAGTGGAAAATATCCTGAGCGTATGGGTGATGGTATTAGTAGAAAAATTGATGGTGGTATCGGTTCAGATACAACCTACAAGCGAGCTAAAGATTATTTTGCGCCAGTTTCAGCCCATTTCGGATATAACAATGTTAAACAATATGATCAATCTTTAGAAGCACATCCAGAAGAGTTTATTAATGGGTCGACTTTTGAAAAACCTGAAAAAATACAATACATTGATGAACTTGATCAAGAAGATAATGTTAATGTTCGTATGGAACAAACTTCTAAGTATCGTCAAACCAATTTACTAAAACCAGAAGTACAGTGGTTAGGTGATGGTGTAATTACTGTAGATTTATTCTTCCCAACGAATAAAGAAACTGCAGAAGCTGCAGCTCTTGAAGTAGGAAAACAGATGAATTTATCAAACGTTGAAGTAATTCATATTGAAGTGATGCATCCTACTGAAGGAACACGCATTCAGTTTAAAGGTGTTGTCAATATTGATATTGATATTACTAAATTAAAGATTATTAAAAAAGAAGAGAATTTAAGTCCAGATGAAATAACCGAATACGTTAAAAAACATAAGTTAAAAATTGTTGCTGGTACTGGTGGAAATGACGAACATAGTGTTGGTATGAGAGAAATACTCGATATTAAACATGGTGGTGTTGAAAAATATGGTATTGATTATACATATTTAGGTACAAGCGTTCCGATTGAAAAGTTTGTGGATGCAGCGATAGAAACGCACGCGAGTTGTATTATGATTTCTTTAATCATTTCTCATGATGATATTCATTATAAGAATATGCAAAAACTAAATGATTACGCGATTGAAAAAGGCGTAAGAGATAAACTTATATTAATTGCTGGTGGAACACAAGTGACACCAGAAATCGCCAAATCTAGTGGTATGGACCAAGGTTTTGGCAGAGGAACGAAGGGAATAGATGTTGCTTCATTTATTGTTAAGAAACATCAAAAAATGTATGAAAGTTGATGTGATTGTTGCAGAAATTGGATCAACAACTACGATTGTTAGTGCTTTTAATTTATTTAGTAAGCCTACCGGATTTATTGGGAAGGGTTTTTCAGCAACTACAGTTGATTCTGATGTGACTATTGGTTTAGAAAAAGCAGTTAATAATTTAAAAGAAAACTTAAATGTTAAAGAAATTACATATGACGAAATGCTTGCAACATCAAGTGCAGCAGGTGGCTTAAAAATAACAGTTCATGGACTTGTTTATGAAATGACAGCAAAAGCTGCTAAGCAAGCTGCGCTAAATGCAGGAGCTAACATTCATTTAGTAACTGCAAACCTCATTGAAGATGAACATATTGAAGAAATTAGAAAGATTAAACCAAATATCATTATCATTGCTGGCGGCACTAACTTTGGTGAAAAGGAAGTTGCTTATCAAAATATCTTAAAAGTAAAAGATTTGAATATTCCTCTAATTTATAGTGGGAATATTGAAAATCATAAAAGATTATTAGATTTAAATCTTAAACATTTAACGATTGTAGATAATGTCTATCCAAGAGTAGATGACTTTAACATCTTACCGCTTAGAAAAGCTATCTATGATACGTTTGAAAAACATATCATACATGCTAAAGGTATGCACAAAATTAATGATATGGTCAAAGGTCATATTATCCCTACACCGGGTGCGGTCATGGAAACTACACTTTTATTAAATGAACTTTTTAACGGCGTCATGACACTTGATGTCGGAGGTGCAACCACCGATGTTCATTCAGTTTGTGAACCAAAAGCAATTTTTCAAAAATATAGTGATGGTGAACCTTTGTTTAAACGAACTGTTGAAGGTGATTTAGGTGTCTATATCAATAGAATGCTGGTATTCGAACAATCAAAGAAAAATAAACTATTAAAAGCACTTAATATTCCAGAAGATGAAGTATTAGATTTACTTATAAATGAGCCATATATTCCTATTTCTAAAAAAGGCAAAGAACTTATCGATCTCTTAACTGAAACGTGTGTTGAAAAGGCACTAGACCGTCATATTGGTGATTTAAAGCGTGTTTTTACAACTAACGGTATGAAAGTCATCCCTGATGGCAAAGATACTACACAAGTTCAAGCAATCTTTTTAACAGGTGGTGCTTGTTTATATCATCAATCGATTGAAGATAAAATAAGAGCATATTTAGAAAATTCAGTCACTAAGTTAGTACCAAATAAGAATGTAGCTATATTTAAAGATGTAGATTATATATTTTCATCTTTAGGAGTCTTGTCTTTGACTTATAAAACGGAAGTATTAGAACTTTTAAAAAAAATGTTTAATGGTGGTGAGTCTATTGTATCCTAGAGTTATTATTGATGCGAAAAAATATGCATTTAATGTTTCATATATCACAAATTTAGCCCATAAACAAAATATTTCTGTGATGGGTGTATCTAAAGTTTTTTGTGCGGATCCAATATTAGTTTCTGTATTAGAAGATATGAATGTTGATTATATTGCGGACTCAAAATTAGAAAACTTAATGCATATGAAAACTAGAAAGCCTAAAGTATATTTAAGAATTCCTGCCTTGTCTGAAGCATCTTTAGTTGTTAAATATACAGATATTTCTTTAAACTCAGAACTTGAAGTTATCAAAAAACTTGATGAAATAGCAGGAAAAATGAAAAAAAGACATAAAATCATTTTAATGATAGACTTAGGAGATTTAAGAGAAGGTATTTATTATCAAGCTTTCAATTTAAACATAGTTAAAGAAATTTTAGATTTAAAAAATATTGATTTTTTTGGAATTGGGACAAATTTAACATGTTATGGCAGTGTCATACCTTCAAAAGAGACATATGATAAATTGGAATCTATTAAAAATGATATAGAAAAAACATTTAAACTATCATTAGATATAATATCGGGTGGAAATTCTTCATCAATTCCTATGCTAATGGAAGACAAACTTCCAACATATATCAATAATTTAAGAATCGGTGAATCATTTATTTTAGGTAGAGAAACAGCATATCAAAATCGTATTGATCATTTATATGAAGATGTTATTGTATTAGAAGCTGAAATATTAGAAATTAAAGATAAACCTTCATATCCTGAAGGAGAATTAGGGTTTGATGCATTTGGCGACAAACAAACTTATAAAGATATTGGAATCATTAAAAGAGCTATTCTTAGTATAGGTAAACAAGATGTAAAACATGATGATTTGCTTCCTCCGAAAGATGTTGAAATTATCGGAAGCAGCAGTGATCATTTAATAGTTCATCTTAAGTCTGACCATTATAAAATTGGTGATGTTATAACATTTAAATTAAAATATGGTGGGATTTTAAGCTTAATGACTTCTAAATATGTGGAGAAAATATATGTCTAAGATATATAGACCAACATATGCAAAAATAAATCTAGATTATTTGCAGCATAATTATTCTTATGTTCAAAATTTAAATCCAAACAAAACTATAATGCCAGTCATTAAAGCCAATGCATATGGTCATGGCGCGATTAAAATCATGAATTTTTTGTATGAAAAAGGTGTTAGAGTATTCGCTGTCTCACTATTAGAAGAAGCTATCGAACTTAGAAATGAGCATAAAGACGTTAAGCTTTTAATGATGGGTCCAATATTAAAAAACCAGTTGATTATTGCCAATAAATATAATATTGATATTACTGCATATGATGAATCAATTGTAAATGATTTACTAAAATCCAAATACAATCTCAATGTTCATTTGAAAATTGATACAGGTATGCATCGTTATGGTATTGAAGACGAACAAACTATTTTGGATGTAGTTCATAAGATTCAAAATCATGAAACCTTAAATTTAGAAGGATTATATACACATTTTGCGACTTCTAATGAAGATTATGAATATTACAAAATGCAATTATCAAGATTTAAATCAATTTTAGATAAAGTTAAGAAAAAACCAAACATGATTCATATATCAAACTCTTCATCAGGCATCAAGTATGAGAAAGACTTTGATTTCACGACACACATCAGATTAGGCATATCTCTTTATGGCCTATCATTAGATATACCAAAGCCACCATTAAAACCTGTGATGTCACTAATAAGTCATGTCATAGATATTAAAACACTTAAAAGGGGTGATAAAGTCGGTTATGGAGCAACATATGAAGCTCAAGGTGATGAAAAAATTGCAATCATTCCTATAGGATATGCAGATGGATGGTTAAGATCAAATAAAAATGCTTTAGTTGAAATCAATCAAAAGACATATCATACAGTTGGTATTATTTGTATGGATGCAATCTTTATAAAAGTCGATGAATCAGTCATATTAGGTAACGAAGTTATTTTATTTGGTGGTTTAATTAAAACTGATGATGTCGCTAAGAAACAAAAAACTATTGTTTATGAAGTGTGTACCAATATATCATATCGGGTACCAAGAATATATATTAAGGGAGAATAGACATGAATTTAAAAGGAAGAAGTTTATTAACACTGCTAGATTACTCACCAGATGAAATTCAATACTTAATTAATTTAGCAAAGCGCTTGAAAGAAGAAAAAAAACAAGGCATACCTCATCGATATCTTGAAGGAAAAAATATTGTATTATTATTCCAAAAAGATTCTACAAGAACTAGATGTGCATTTGAAGTTGGTTCTTATGATTTAGGGTGTCAAGTGACTTATTTAGGTCCAACAGGTTCACAAATGGGTAAAAAAGAAAGTGTTAAAGATACAGCAAGAGTGTTAGGCGGCATGTTTGATGGAATAGAATTTAGAGGGTATTTACAATCAGATGTTGAAGCATTAGCAGAGTTTTCTGGAGTTCCAGTTTATAATGGACTAACAGATCAATATCATCCGACACAAATCTTAGCTGATTTTCTAACCATTCAAGAAAAATTTGGATATTTAAAAGATATTAAATTTACATATTATGGTGATGCAAGAAATAATATGGGAAATTCTTTGATGATTGGTTGTGCAAAAATGGGTATGCATTTTAAGGCTGTAGCGCCTAAAAATCTATGGCCAAGAAAAGAACTGATTGAACAATGTCAAGAGATTGCTAAACAAACAGGAGCGACTCTTTCTTTTGAAACAGACCCTATAAAAGGTGCTAAAGATAGTGATGTCATTTATACAGATGTTTGGGTATCAATGGGAGAACCAAAAGATGTATGGCTAAAACGCATCAGAGAACTTCATGCATATCAAGTTTCACCTGAAATTATGAATGAAGCAAGTAAAAATGCAATATTTATGCACTGTCTACCTGCATTCCATGGATTAGATACCGAAGTTGGTCAACAAATCGCACTTGAATTTGGACAAGATTATCCAAATGTTAAACATGGTGAATTAGAGGTTACTGACAAGGTTATTGAATCTAATCAAAGTGTTGTTTTTGAAGAAGCAGAAAATAGAATGCATACGATTAAAGCAGTTATCCTTGCATCACTAAGTGATGACTATGAGTAAGTATGTTATATCACTTGGGGGTAATGCATTAGGGACAGATACAAAAAGCCAAAAAGATTTATTAAAACATGTAAGTAAGGCAATATTACCTTTGATAAAAGAAAATCATGATATCGTTATAGTTCATGGAAATGGTCCACAAGTAGGGATGATTAATCTAGCGTTTAGTGAATCTAAATCAACACCATTAATGCCTTTTGCAGAATGTGGAGCAATGAGTCAAGGCTATATCGGTTTTCATATTCAAAATGCTATATTAAATGAATTAAATAAAGAAAATATAAATAGAGAAGTTGTGACACTTGTAACTCAAGTTTTAGTTGATAAAGATGATATTGGATTTATGCATCCGACAAAGCCAATTGGTAGTTTTTATTCTAAAGAAGAAGCTGAAATCTTAGAAAAACAAGAGGGTTACCAAATGGTTGAAGATGCAGGTAGAGGCTATAGAAGAGTTGTAGCAAGTCCAAAACCAATTGATGTCTTAGAAAAAACAAGTTTATTAGCATTGCTAGAAAAACACCATATAGTTATATCAGGTGGTGGCGGTGGAATCCCAGTTATTAGAACTAATGATGGTTATCAAGGTGTAGATGCAGTCATCGATAAAGATTTTGCAAGTGCAAAGATTGCTGAAATCATTGATGCGGATGCATTAATTATTTTAACTGCAGTTGATCATGTTTACTTGAATTTTAATGAACCGAATCAATTGAAGCTAGAAAAAATTAAAGTTTTAGAATTGGAAAGTCTAATTAAAGAAAATCATTTTAAAAAAGGTTCTATGTTACCTAAAGTAGAAGCTTGCTTAAGTTTTGTTAAAGCAAGTAAGCATAAAGCTATTATTGCATCCCTTGATCAAGCATATGATGCCATAGTTCATCATAAGGGAACAGAAATATTACCTGATTAGTTTTAAGGCAAGAATTAAACAGATACAACTATAAGTTAATAATTATACATAAAATGCTTTTCTCAAGATTGAGAAGAGCTTTTTTTTTAATAATGATTAATATAAAAATTAAATATATCTTAAGTATGTTAAATTTTTAATCAATTAAACCATAAAAATGTTACAATAATAAAAGAGGTGATTAGATGAATAAAGAACAAATTAAAACTAATTTTTATGATGCTGTTAATGGTGAGTGGTTAAAACAAGCTATAATACCAGGCGATCAACCATCTATTTCAGCATTTTTAGAATTACATTTAGGGATTGAAAAAACTTTAATGGATTTAACATCTAAATGGGAACAAGACCCAAAAAAACTAAATGATAATCTAAAGAAATTTATTAAATTGTATCAAATGACAAAAGATTTTGATAAGAGAAATGAGCTTGGAACAAAACCATTTGAGGTTGTCTTAAATAAGATTAACAAATTGAATGCATTAAAAGATCTAGACCAAGCTTTCGTTGATTTAACATTAGAATCAATTGAAACACCATTTGGTTTTGCGGTTATGCAAGATTTTATGAATAGTAACAACCAAGTTTTATACTTTGGTGCAGCAAATCTATTTTTACCTGATACAAGTTACTATAAAGATGAAAAAACAAAAGCACAATTGATTGGTTTATTTACTGCCACAACAACTCAACTATTAACTTTATATGGTTTTTCTAAAGAAGAAACAGATAAGTTAATGAGTGAAGCATTAGCTTTTGATGAACTTTTAGTTCCTGTCACTAAATCGAGTGTGGAAAAAGCAGATTATGTTAAGATGTATAATCCTTTAAGTAAAGCAGAAGTTCAAAAATTAACACAAACCTTTGATCTTATGACAAACGCAGAAAGTTTAGTTAAACAGTCGGTTGATCAATTAATTGTCATGAATCTAAAGTTTATTGAAGCATTTGATACCATTATTAATGAAGCTAATTTTAATTTAATTAAATCATGGATGATTGTGAGTAATGCTATGAAATATGCTTTAGACTTAACTGATGAAATTAGAGTTGCTGGTGGAGCATTTGGAAGAGCTTTATCAGGTACTAAAGAAGCACAAAACAAAGAAAAATTTGCTTTTTATCAAGCATATAATCGATTTAGTCAAGTTGTCGGCCTATATTATGGTGAAAATTATTTTGGTCCAGTTGCTAAACAAGACGTTAAAACTATGGTTCATGAGATGATTGGAATCTATCAAGAACGTATTACTGATAATACATGGTTAAATGAAAAAACTAAAGAAAAAGCAATTAAAAAATTATCAACCCTTTCTGTACATGTAGGATATCCAGATGAACTCCCACCTTATTATGATAAGTTTGAGATTAAAGGATACGAACATGGTTCAAATTTAATACAAGAAAAATTAGCAATGACTAAAATTATCAATGCCTATGATTTTGAAAAATATAATAAAGCACCAAATAGAAATATTTGGGGAATGCCTGCAAGTATGGTCAATGCTTATTATAGTCCTACAAATAATCAAATCGTTTTCCCTGCTGCAATTCTTCAAAGACCTTATTATAGTCTAGAGCAAACACCTTCAGAAAATTATGGTGGTATTGGGGCAGTTATGGCACATGAAATATCGCATGCATTTGACAATAATGGTGCGAAATTTGATGAGACAGGTTCACTTAATAATTGGTGGACTGAAGCAGATTTAGAAGCTTTTAATCAAAAAGCAAAAGATATGATTTCATTATTTGATGGTGTTGAGACAGGATTTGGTCCTTGCAATGGTGAATTAACTGTTTCTGAAAATATAGCTGATAGTGGTGGATTAAGATGTGCACTTGAAGCTAGTAAAAAACGTAGCGATCATAATGTTGATGAATTCTTTAAAAACTGGGCTCGCGTTTGGCGAAGTAAATCCTCTTTAGAATATAGTCAATTATTACTTAGAGTTGATGTACACGGCCCATCTATTTTAAGAGCAAATATGCAGTTAAGCAATTTAATAGAGTTTCAAGACTTTTACCAAATTAGTGAAACTGATAAAATGCATTTACCTAAAGAAAAGATGGTAAGCATTTGGTAAAAAAAGATATTCGTGATATTTATAACCATATCTCTAATTTACTTAGGGATATGGTTTATTATATTTTTATTAAATATAGTTTTAAGTGGTGATGACTAAAACATAAAGCAATCTCAAACTTAAAAAATGCATATGGTATAGTTAGAAAAATATTCTAAAATAATCTAACCATAAAAGATTGGAGAAATCATATATGAAAAAAATACTAATACTAGTACTATTAATAATTTGTACAATACCATATGCAACTACAAAAACATTTGCAATTGAAAATGTTGATTACGAAGATTTGATTGCAAATCATCAGTCTATAATGCTAATTATTGATCCAGAAACTGGAGACATACATTACGCAAATTTATCTGCAGCAGATTTTTATGGTTATTCTATTGAAGTATTACTAGAAATGAATATTAATCAGATTAACATTTTAACACCAGAAGAAATAGATGTTGAAATACAAAAAGCAGTTGAAGAGGAAAGAAACTTCTTCATTTTTAAACATAGACTTTCGAATGGCGATATTAGAACAGTCTATGTATATTCTAATCCTGTTGAAATCAATGGTGAAATATATCTTTATTCGACCATTGTTGATCAAACTGCTTTCGTAATCGCACAAAACAGAAATAGAATTCTCATTATAATAGTGATATCTACTCTTGTCTTAGCAACAATTGTGACATCTTATCTTTCGCTTAAAATTTCTAAGAAGAAAAGAGAAATTCAAAAAATTAATGAAATACTATCTGAAAGTGAGCAAAGATTCAAGATTTTGCATGATGCTTCTTTTGGTGGACTTATTATTCATGATCAAGGTAGGATTCTCGATTGCAATCAAGCACTTTTAGATATTACTGGGTTTACTATGGATGAGATAATAGGTTCAATTTCATTAAAGTTGATTTCTCCAGATTACCGTGATATCGTTAGAGATAAAATTCAATCAGGTTATGAAAAACCATATGAGGTATATGGAATTCGAAAAAATGGAGAAATATATCCAGTAAAGCTTGATGCGAGAAATATTCCTTACAAAGGTAGGGATGTGAGAGTTGTTGAATTTCGTGATATTACAGACTTCAAACAACAAGAAGAAATAAAAAACACCATTGAAAATCAATGGAGCAAATTGATACAAGAAATGCCATTTGGGTTCAACATAAGAGAATTAGTTTTTGATGAAGATGGCAAACCAATAGATTATAAATTTTTAAGTATTAATGATTTTTATGAAACTATGACGGGTCTTAAAAGAAAAGATATAATCGGAAAACGTGCAACGGAAATATTACCTGAAATTGAATCTTCATGGATTGATGCGTATGCTCAAGTTGTACTGTTAAATAAAACTTTAAGAATTGAAGATTATTCAAGAGCTTTAGGTAAATATTATAAAGTTGTTACTTATCCATACAGAGATAATCAGTTTATAGTTATAGCTGAAGATATTACTGAACGTAAAGAACAAGAAGAACAACTAGCTAAGAATGAAGCTGAAAAAAGTAGAATCATCGCAAATTTACCAGGTGTATCTTATAAATGTAAATTTGATGATTATTGGACAATGCTTTTTATGTCTGATGTATGTGAAGCTTTGACAGGATATAAGTCGTCTGAACTCATTGAAAATCGTAAAATATCTTTTTCTGACCTTATTGTACCTAAATACCGAGAATATCTTGTTGAAAAATGGAATGATGCTAGAGATCTTAATCGACCATGTAATGTGGAATACGAAATCATTAAAAAAGATGGTTCACGAGTTTGGATTTGGGAAAAGGGTATTACATATAGTCAAGATAATGAGTGGTATATTGAAGGATTCTTAATGGATATTACAGAACGTAAAATTAATGAAGAAAGAATCAATTACGCGAGTAAACATGATTTTCTAACAGGTCTACCAAATAGAAGATATTTTGATGAAGCAATTAAACGACTTGATCAACCTAAATATTATCCTATAGCTATATCAATGATTGATATTGATGGATTAAAACTTATCAATGACACATATGGGCATAATAGCGGAGATCAAGCAATCAATAAATTCTCAATTATTTTAAGAAAAGCATGGGGAGAAAAAGCTTTTATATCAAGAATTGGTGGAGATGAATTTGTAATTGTTTTTTCAAATTGTGATATAGAAGAATTTAATCTACTAAAGAACAAAGTTCTAGATGAGTTATCAGATATAACAGTTAGAGATGTTCCGCTATCTTCGTCTTTGGGAACAGCAATAAAAACGATGCCTTCTCAAAATATTGATGATGTTATAATTCAAGCTGAAAATGAGATGTATTCAAATAAGACTCTTCATAATCAAAGTTCTAAAAATCAAGTGATTGTTGCATTATTTAACTCGCTTAATGAAAAATATGAAGCAGAAAGAGAACACTCGGATCGTGTAAGTAAGTATTGTTTGATGATGGGTGAGAAATTGAATTTGACAAATAATGAGAATTTGGAACTTGAATTTGCTGGTCGTATGCACGATATTGGTAAAATAACGATCCCAGATAGTATATTAAAAAAACCTGGTAAACTGACAGATGAAGAGTGGGTCATAATGAAAAACCATACTATTAATGGTTATCAAATCTTGCGCTCAGCAGATAAATATTCAAATCTTGCAAACTATGCATTAACTCATCATGAACGATGGGATGGAAAAGGATATCCAAAAGGAATAGCAGGAGAAGATATACCGTTATTTTCACGAATAATTAGTATTTCAGATGCATTTGAAGCAATGACTGCAGATCGTCCATATCGAAAAGCCATGAAAATCGAGGATGCTATAGATGAACTATATCAATGCTCTGGGACCCAATTTGATCCTAATCTCGTGGATATTTTTGTTGATGAAATCATAAAAAATGAATATCCAAATATTAAATTAACAAGGAAAAATTAATTTTAATAATTTTGTAAGAAGTATTATTATTTGATTAAAAAAAATATATACCCATTAATTAAGAAGTCGTTTATTAGTGACATCTTAAAGGGTATATTTTTATTTTCTGTTTTTGTATTTGAGTTTATCAATAATCTTTAAACGATCTGCCAATGCTTTTTCATATGCACTTTCATTTTTAGGAAGATAATATGTTTGCGATTTAATTTTATCAGGGAGATAGGATTGATCATTTAATGAGTTTTCATCATTGTGTGGATAGTGATAAATCTCAGGGTTTAATTTAATCTTTCGATTACTTGCTTGATCTGGGACAACCCCGCAATCTTTACTCTCAAAATCTTCTAAAGCTTGATCAATTGCAACGATTGCAGTATTGCTTTTAGGAGACAGTGCCATATCAATAACAATGACACTTAAAATGATTCTAGCTTCTGGCATGCCCACCTTAAGTGCAGCTTCACTTGCAGCTAGTACTTTTTGTCCCATTAGAGGATTAGCGAGTCCTATATCTTCATAAACAATCACTAATAATCTTCTAATAAGTGCTTGTAAGTCTTCTAATGTTAGTAGTCTAGCCAAGTAATGGACAGAGGCATCTACATCAGAACCTCGAATTGATTTTTGT
>CAKMKH010000040.1 GCA_927441705.1 uncultured Acholeplasmataceae bacterium
AAGACTTATCACGATTTGATAAACAATTGCAGGATAAATTGCAAAAAATGTTATCAGATTACTCAAGTTATTTAAACGATCAAGTTATAGTAATTAGAAATGACCGCTTTTGTATTGGAGTAAAAGAAGCCTTTAAAAACAAGGTTAAAGGTGTTGTACATGATATGTCAGCATCTAAACAAACAATCTATATTGAACCAGAACAAACTAGAACAATCACTGCTCAAATAGAGAGTTTAAAAATTAGTGAACAAAAAGAAATTGATTATATCATTGAGACAATAAGTGAGCAAATTCAAAGTGCATATCAATCTTTAAAACAAAATGTGGATATGTTTGTAGAACTAGATTTGATTCACGCTAAAGCGATTTATGGCCTTAATATAGATGGACATAAACCTAATATAAATAAAGAAGGATTTATTCAATTAATTCATGCAAAGCATCCATTATTAGACCCTAAAGAAGCTGTTCCTATTAGTTTATCTTTAGATAAGCATTTGAAAACACTACTTATTACCGGGCCTAATACAGGGGGTAAAACGGTAGCTTTAAAAACGTTAGGATTACTAACTTTAATGACTCAAATCGGTGTTTTAACACCGCTTAATGAGGCAAGTAATATCGCAATATTTGATCAAGTGTTTGCAGATATTGGTGATGAACAATCAATTTCTCAATCACTATCAACATTTTCATCGCATTTAACAAAAATTATTAATATGATTTCTCAAATGAAAGATCAAACTTTAGTTTTACTTGATGAAATTGGTAGTGGAACAGATCCTAATGAAGGTGTAGCACTGGCTATATCCATTTTAGAAGCATTTAAAGACTATGATGCAAGAATGATGGTTACAACCCATTATTCGGAATTAAAGAGCTATGCATATGAGCAACCTCATATGACAACTGCAAGTGTTGCGTTTGATAAACAAACACTAAAACCACTCTATTATCTTCAAATGGGCACTACAGGTTCATCTCATGCGTTTTTAATTGCCAAACGATTAGGACTTAGAGACGACATCGTAGAGCATGCTTTAAAGCTATATGAGGGCAGACAAACTGATCTTGCTAAGATGATGGAAAAGCTTAATGATGAAATGGTTGAGCTACAAAAAGAAAAAGAAGTTTTAAGTTTAGAACTTTTAAAAGTCAAACAAGAGAAA
Source organism: uncultured Acholeplasmataceae bacterium (assembly GCA_927441705.1). Lineage (GTDB taxonomy): Bacteria > Bacillota_I > Bacilli_A > Acholeplasmatales > Acholeplasmataceae > Mariniplasma. The sequence goes on from CAKMKH010000040.1 coordinate 1,173, forward strand.
AAGAATTATGAGCAAATTAAAAATGATTTATTACAAAGACAAGATGAAATCATTGAAAAAGTTAAAGCAAAAGAAGAACTAAAATGGTTGAAATTAAGAGAAGAAGCAATCGATATTATTAAAGACTTGCAACAAAAGGCTACTTTATCTAAACCAGATATTGCAGATGTCAAATATAAGCTTAATCAAGTAATCGATCATGACAAGTCACTATACTTTGAAGAATCTTTAAACATCGGTGACGAAGTATTTATCACATCTTATCAACAATATGGTAAAATAGTAGATATCAAAGATGATAGTTATCGAGTTAAATTTGGCAAGTTTGATTTATCGTTTTCTAAAAATGATTTAAAGAAAGACTCACCAAAAGTAACATCAAAAACAAAGACCTTAACAAGAAAAGCAAAATCAGAAGAATTACAACCACAAAAAGAAGGAAAATTGGAAGTTGATTTGAGAGGATTTAGATTTGAAGAAGTAACTTCCGCTTTAGATGACGCAATTGATGGAGCTTTAATGTCAGGACTAACAACATTACGTATTATTCATGGATTTGGAACAGGTGCAGTAAGAAAAGCTGTTCATCAATATATTAAAACTAGTCCATATATCAAAGATCACAGGTATGGTGGCGAAGGTGAAGGATTAAACGGTGTTACAATTGTTACACTAAAATGAAGCGAATATCTTGAATTTTTATAAAAATAATATATAATAGAAATATAAAAAATTATTAAGAAAAGAGGAAAATTTAATGATTGAATATCAAGGCGAAGCATATGAACAAGTCGTAGGACAACAAGGTTTAGTAGTTGTGCAATACTACGCAACATGGTGTGGACCATGTAAGATGTTAAAACCAGTATTAGAAGGATTAAGTGAAGAAATGTCAGATTCAAAATTTTATAGAGTTGACATTGATTTATTTAGAACCCAAGCAATCGAAGCAGGTATTAGAAGCGTTCCAACAGTTGTACTATACAAAGATGGTGAAGAAGTTGACCGTCAAAGTGGTTACCAACCAAAAGAAAGAGTTTCAGCTTGGCTTAATCAACACAAATAATTAAAGCACTTTTGTGCTTTTTTTATTTGCAAAAATTATGTATAATAGAGTTGGTGATAACATGGATGGTTTCTTACTCGTAGATAAACCAAAAAATATGACATCTCACGATGTCGTTTTATCTCTTAAGAGAAGGTTTAAATTCAAAAAAATAGGTCACACTGGAACACTTGATCCTTTCGCGAGTGGTCTTTTGATTATGTGTATAGGAAAAGCAACAAAATTATCTGACATGTTTCTAAATATGGATAAATCTTATGAAGGTACAATGGTTTTTAATAAACATTATGACACCTATGATACGACAGGTAAAGTCATTGAGGAAAAAGATATTGATATTGATGAAGAAAAATTAAAAGATTCAGTTCATCAAATGATTAAACCTTATGAACAATTACCTCCAATGTATGCAGCCATAAAAATAGATGGTAAAAAACTCTATGAACTAGCAAGAGAAGGAATCGAAGTTGAAAGAGATAAAAGATTCGTTGAAATTTATGATTTTAAACTCACAACACCTTTAATAAATAATCAAGTAGATTTTACTATAGATGTTTCAAAAGGTACATATATAAGAAGCGTTGCTGTTGATTTAGCAGAAAAACTTGACACGTATGCAGCACTATCGGAATTAAGAAGAACATCAATCGGAACGTATCATATCAAACAATCAAAACCATTGGATTTGATTCAAATTGATGATATGATTACATTAGATACTTATTTTGCTACATATCCAAAACTAATTTTAAGTCCATATTTAATAAAACTAGTTAAAAATGGAATATATTTAGACGACAGACAAACAACGATGGATTCAGATTTTGTCGTCTATGATGAAGCACAACAAATGATTGCGTTTTATCAAAAAATTGAAGGACACACATACAAGCCAGTGCTTATATTTTAGGAGTTATTATGATCATTTACTATAATACTTACGATCAAATAGAAAATAAAGATGACTTAACGATTACAATGGGTAATTTTGATGGACTGCATTTAGGCCATCAACAGCTTATTAATCGTGTTTTAAGATATACAGACACAAAACATGCGATTATCACATTTGATCCACATCCTTCAGAAGTATTAAGAAAACAACCTTTTAGAACACTGACTCAAAAAAGAGATAAAATTGAATTGTTCTCAAATTTCCCACTAGATTATGCGTTTATCGTAAAGTTTAATGAAGATTTTTCGAAATTAAATGTTGATGAATTCATAGCCTTTCTTAAGAAAATATCTGTCAAAAGACTAGTTATAGGTAGAGATGCAAGATTTGCATACCGTGGATTAGGAAGAATTGAAGATTTAAAGAAATATTTTGTTGTCGATGTACTAGATGATCTAGTTTATAATCATACACGTGTATCAACAACATATATCAAAGATTTTTTACTTCAAGGTGATCTTGGTTCAGCTAGAAAGCTTTTAAATAGACATTATCAGATTTCAGGACATGTTGTTCATGGACATAAAATAGGTAGAGTCATTGGATTTCCAACAGCAAATATCGATTATGATAACTATTATTTGCCTAAAAACGGCGTCTATTATGTAAAAGTACTAGTTAGAGACAAGTGGTATCATGCAATGGCTAATATTGGTAATAATCCTACATTAAACTACAGTTACGAAAAACGCCTAGAAATAAATATATTAGACTTTAGTGAAGATATTTATGGGGAAAAGATTTTAATTACATTTCTACACTTTTTAAGACCTGAATACAAATTCGGATCTAAAAATGCACTGATACATCAACTTAAAAAAGATGAAGAAACCGTACGGACACTATCAAATCATTAAATATATGCTATAATATCAATATAGAAATGAGGTACTATTATGAAAATGATAATTGCAATTGTATCGAATGATGATGCAAATAAAGTTCAAAAAGCATTAGTAAAAGAGAAGTTCTTTTCTACCAGATTGTCTTCAACAGGTGGTTTTTTACGTGCTGGTAATGTCACTTTTATGATTGGTGTGAATGATGAAAAAGTTCCACAAGCACTAGAAGTCATTGAGGCTCATTCTAAAAAACGTACTAAGTTAGTACCAAACACTATAGTCAATGAATTTGGCTCATTTTCATCATTGCCAATAGAAGTTGAAGTTGGTGGAGCAACAGTATTTGTTATTAATGTTGATCAGTTCGTTAAAATTTAGTAAGTATGTTGCATTTTTATAAAAAAATGTTACAATAATAAAGGCGGTAACAAGGTATAGGGACAGCCGACCCATACTTTAGTTATTCGAAGGAGGAAAGTAAAATGGCATTAACAAAAGCGGAAAAACAAGAAATCATCAAAGCGTATGCAACTAAAGAGGGAGACACTGGTTCACCAGAAGTCCAAGTAGCTGTAATTTCAGCAGAAATCAACTCTTTAAACGGACATTTACAACAACACATTCATGATTTCCACTCTCGTCGTGGTTTATACATGATGATTGGTAAAAGACGTCGTTTGTTAAACTATCTTCGTCATAAAGACGTTGCTCGTTATCAAACATTAATTCAAAGACTAGGATTACGTCGTTAAGAAGATTGCGAAAGCAATCTTTTTTTTATCTTTTAGCTGATTATTATGAAAAAAGGCAAAATTATGGTATTATATATAAGGTTAAATAATAATAAAAATTATATGAGAAAACATATAAAATGAAGGAGATTTTATATTATGAACAAGAAAGTATTTGAAACAAAACTAGGCGGTAGAGCGTTTAGTGTTGAGATTGGGGAAGTTGCAAAACAAGCAAATGGTGCAGCATTCATCAATTATGGAGACTCTACAGTATTAAGCGTAGTAACAGCAAAAACAGAACCATCACCAATGGATTTCTTTCCATTAATGGTTATTTATCAAGAAAAGTTATATGCTGGTGGTAAAATTCCAGGTGGCTTTTTAAGAAGAGAAGGTAGACCTTCTGAACACGAAACATTGACATCAAGATTAATCGATAGACCACTAAGACCATTGTTTCCTGAAGGATTTAAAAATGATGTTCAAATTATCAACACAGTTTTAAGTAGTGATCCAGAGGCTTCATCAGAAATGGCATCATTATTTGGTTCATCACTTGTGCTTGGTATTTCTAATATTCCATTTAATGGTCCTGTTGCTGGTGTAACAGTAGGTTTAATCGATAAAGAATTTATCATTAATCCAACACCTGAACAAATGGAAGTCAGTGAAATAGATTTAATTGTTGCTGGTACTAAAGATGCAATCAATATGGTTGAAGCTGGCGCTAAGCAAGTTAATGAAGACATAATGTTAGACGCAATTTTATTTGGTCATGCAGCAATTAAAGAATTAGTTGCTTTCCAAGAAGAAATTATTGCCCAATATAATCCAGAAAAAATGGATTATACAATATTTGAAATTGACGCACAAGTTGAAAAAGATGTACATGAATTTTGTAATGACAGATTAATTAAAGCTGTATCTATTTTTGACAAACTAGAAAGATATCATACGATTGATGCGATTAAAGCTGAAACAGTTGAAAAGTTTAGCAAACAATCATTTTTTAATGAAGTTGATGGCATCAAAGTATTTGATGAAAAAGCACATAAGAATTATGTTCAACAAGTTAAAACAGTTGTTGATCAAATTGTAACTAAAGAATTAAGACGTTTAATTACTGAAGATAAAGTACGCCCTGATGGACGTAAGGTTGATGAAATTAGACCGCTTGATTCTAGAATAGACATCTTTAAACGCACACATGGATCTGCTCTATTTACTAGAGGTCAAACTCAAGCATTAGGTATTGTAACACTTGGAGCACTTGGTGAAAACCAAATTATAGATGGTCTTGGATTAGAAGAATCAAAACGTTTCATGTTGCATTACAACTTCCCACCATTTAGTGTTGGCGAAACAGGACGTTATGGTTTTGTTGGAAGAAGAGAAGTTGGACATGGTGCACTTGGAGAACGTGCATTATTACAAGTTTTACCTGATGAAGAAGAATTCCCATATACAATTAGAGTTGTATCTGAAATATTAGAATCAAATGGTTCATCATCACAAGCAACGATTTGTGCTGGATCAATGGCATTAATGGCAGCTGGTGTTCCTTTAAAAGCTCCAGTAGCTGGTATTGCAATGGGTCTTATCATGGATGGTAAAAACTATACAATCCTAAGTGATATCCAAGGTATGGAAGATCATGAAGGCGATATGGACTTTAAAGTGGCTGGTACTAGAGATGGTATAACATCACTTCAAATGGATATTAAGATTTTAGGAATTACTAAAGAAATCTTAAAAGAAGCATTAGAACAAGCTAGATTATCAAGAATTCACATCTTAGATCATATGGATCAAATTATTAGTACTCCTAGAAAAGAATTATCAGCATATGCTCCAAAAGTTAAGATGATTAGAATTAATCCTGATAAGATTAGAGACGTTATTGGTGCTGGTGGTAAGATTATTACTCAAATCATCGAAGACAATAATAATGTTAAGATAGATATTGAACAAGATGGTAGAGTATTCTTAATGCATACTGAAACAGTATGGATTGAATCAGCAGCTGCTTACATTCAAAATTTAGCTAGAGAAGCTGAAATTGGCAAGATTTATGAAGGTAAAGTAACACGTGTAGAAAAATTCGGATGTTTTGTTCAAATTTGGCCAGGTGCTGAAGGTTTAGTACATATTTCAAGACTTGCTAAAGAACGTGTAGAAAAAACTGAAGATGTTGTAAAAGTTGGAGATCAAATCCTTGTTAAATGTATCGGTATCGATGATAAGGGACGTATTGATCTATCAAGAAAAGATGCACTTAAATAATATTTGAGTAAAATGTATTAATATGATAGAATAAATAATGTCAGTGGAAGGTGACCGAGCCTATTTATATAGGTTAGGAAAGTCCATGCTAGCACATTCTGAAATGAATGTAGTGTTTGTGCCTAAGGAAACCATAACTTAGGGTACATCTTCGGATGTAACGGCGTTTGATGATCTAAGGCTTTTAGCTATGATCTAGAACACAATGTGCCACAGAAACGAATTACTTAGAAATAAGTAAATGAAACGCGGTAAACCCCTCAAGCTAGCAACCCAAATTTGGTAGGGGCACGTATGGATGCGAATCAAAGCAAACATGCGCTACAATGTAGAGATAAATGGTCACACCCTTTTAAGGGCTACAGAACATGGCTTATGCACATTGACACTTTAAAGGTCCTTTTATAGGACCTTTTCTTTTATAAGAAAGCATGTTAAAATGAATCGATAGGAAGTGATGAAGCGATGGATATCGCAGCGATACTTATTCTAATTTTTATATTAATTTTAGTGAATGGTTTTTTTGCTGCCAGTGAAATGGCATTAGTTTCTTTAAATAAATCAAAAATGAAAACTTTAGCTGATAATAACAACAAAAAAGCGAAGTTGGTTTTAAAAGTAACCGAAGACTCAACGAGATATTTATCAACTATACAAGTAGCAATCACTCTTGCAGGTTTCATGTCTAGTGCGTTAGCAGGAGCTAGATTATCTGTTAACTTCGTATTATTTTTATCTACATTGGGTATTGAAATAAGCATCAGTGTAGCAGTGGTTATTATCACGTTGATTCTATCTTATATTACTTTAGTATTTGGTGAATTGGTGCCTAAAAAATTAGCGTTATCTAATCCTAATAAATTTGCTTTATTTTCAGTATATGTTGTCTATATTGTTATGATATTTACTAAACCTTTTGTTTGGATGTTATCGATATCAACAAGATTAGTATTAAAAATATTTGGGAAAAAACTTGAACAAGGCGATGACGCTATTTCAGAAGAAGACATTAGACAACTAATCATATTGGGACAACTCCAAGGATTATATAAAGATCAAGAAAGAAAAATGTTAGAAAACATTTTTCGATTTGATGATTTAAAAGCTGATATGATTAAAACACCAAGAACAAAAGTATATGGCGTAGACATCAATATGCCAAAAGAAGAAATGTTAAAGAGCATTATGGAATCAAAATTATCTCGAGTAATTATATTTGATAAAAATATTGATCATATTTTAGGTATTGTTCACGTTAAAGATATTTTAGGTGAATTAATAATTCATGATGTCAATCAAATAGACATAAAAAAAATTATGAGAGAACCTTTATATGTACCTATGGATATCAAAGTTAATAAATTATTTAGGAATATGCAAAACTCTAATCAGCAACTCGCACTTTTAGTTGATGAACATGGTGGATTTGAAGGTATTGTCACTTTAGAGGATATGTTAGAAGAGATTGTTGGTGAAATCTATGATGAACATGATCAATTACCAGAGCTCATAAAAAAAGTAGATAAGCATACATACCTAGTATCTGGTGATATACCTATTCATGACTTAAATCGTTATCTTAAATTGAATTTTGAAGAGAATTCAGATAAGTATCACACCATGAGTGGTTTATTTATTTATTTGCTTGGACATGTTCCACATAAGAATGAGAATAAAGCAATTAGTTATAAACAAACTGTTTTAAATATTTATGAACTAGATGAGACCTTTATAAAGACAATAGAACTAAGAATTAAGACAAAGAAATAGAATATGTTAAAAAATAGACATAATGGCCTTATTATGGTAAAATAGATATAGTTAAAACTAGGAGGAAATAAAAAATGAAAGTAAATTTGAGAACTAGATCACTTAGAGAAGTGAGAGAGGAAAGAATGATTCCTGGTGTAATGTATGGTAAATCTATTGAATCTACATCAATAGAAGTTGAAGAAAAAGCATTTAAAGAAGCTCTAGCTGAACATGGAAAATCAATGACATTTAGAGTTACATTAGATGGTAAAAGACATAACGTTTACATTAAAAGTGTTCAATCAAACATTTTAAAACCACATGATATCATTCATTTTGAATTACATAGAATTGCTAAAGATGAAACTGTAAGTGCACACATTCCAGTAGTCATTATTGGTAAAGAAACACTTGAAAAGAGAAAATTATACGTACAATTAGGATTACAAGATATCAACTGTGAATATGCATCAGGCGCTGGTATCCAACAATTCGAATTTGATGTTACTGAAATGCAAATGGATGAAGCTGTTCATATCAAAGACATTGTCGTACCTAAGGGTGTAACAATTCATGAAGATCCTGAACAAGTTGTATTTGCATTGAAAGAAGCTCATGAAGTCTTAGAAGAAGAAACAGAAACTGAAGAACCTGTTGAAGGTGAAGAAGGATTTGTTGAAGGCGAAGAAAAAGAAGAAGGACAAACAGAAGCATAAATTTCTAAAAAATGGTAGTGACTTAGGTCATTACCATTTTATTTATGTTAAAATATATTTGGGTGATATTGTGAGAATAAGTGTTAATAATGTTGAATTAAACTATGAAATATTTGGAAAAGGTAAACCCCTGATTTTGTTGCATGGAAATCAAGAAGATTATCATATATTCGATGAACTCATTGAGAGTTTAAAAGATGATTTTATGATTTATGCAATTGATAGTAGGAATCACGGTAAAAGTAGTCATGATATGATTTTATCATATGATGATATGAGCGAAGATATTTATCACTTTATAACTAAGTTAAACATAAATAAACCACATCTCCTTGGGTTTAGTGATGGTGGTATTGTTGGTATAAAACTTTCGATATTAGCTCCAAATATAATAGATAAGCTTATTTTGTGCGGAACTAATTATAATCCAAAAGGACTTTTTAAAAGTGTAAGAAAAGAGCTTCTCGAAGAGTATAAAACAGACAGTAGTCCCTATATCAAATTAATGATTAAAGAACCTAAAATAAAAGATAAATACTTAAGAAATATTCTTAATGAAATATTAATTATAGTTGGAAAAAATGATTGCATCTCAGATAAACATACACAGAAATTACATCAGATGCTTACAAATTCACAATTGATTATTTTAGATAATCACAATCATGATAGTTATATTGTTCATCAGGATATTTTAAAACCTCATATTTTAGAATTTCTAAAAAAATAACGCATCAGAAGATGCGTTTTTTCTTAATTTTTAGACGATTGATAATGCTCTAAGTATGATATATGTAATATAAGAAACATAGATAAACAACATTATTGAACCATCAAGTCTTGACAATTTATTTTTTGTCATTCCTAAGAATACAACAAATGAAGTGACACCAATTACGATAATCATATCAATTAAGACATCTTGGTTTAATCCTAGAGGGACGATAACACCAGATAGTCCAACAATCAATAAAATATTAAAAATATTTGATCCGATAACATTACCTAAAGCTATATCAGCCTCACCTTTTTTAGCAGCCATTGCAGAAGTAACTAATTCTGGTAAGGATGTTCCTAGGGCTACTATACTCAATCCAACAAGAGTTGTTGCTTTAGTTACAGTCATATTAAATGAATTAGTAAGTAATTCGATTGCGATAAACTCAGCACCTTCAGTTACTAAAAATCCACCAATTGAAACTCCAGCAATACCTATAAATAATAAAATAATAGCTTTTTTAATATCAACAAATGGAATGTGCTCCTCGGTCATATCTTTATCAGATGTTATCATGAGATACATATAGTATCCAAATGCTAGAAGCAAAATGAGTGCTTCCCACCACACGATAGTTTTATCAGCTTGAAAAAGATAAGCTAGTGCGGTAAGTAAAATAGTCGTTCCTATAAGAAAAGGAAACTCTTTTTTGCGCATAGATTTTTTAACAATTACTGGCATGATTAAAGCACTTGTACCAAGTATAAGAGTTAAATTGGCCATATTTGAGCCAATAATATTACCCATTGCTATATCGGCTGTTAAGCCTTGTGATTTAGCAGATATTGAAGCTGCAAAGCTTACAGCAAGTTCAGGAAGTGAAGTCCCAAATGCGACTAGAGTCAACCCAATAATTAGTGGTGAGATTCTAAATTTTCTTGCAATTGAGCTAGACGAGACAATAAAATAATCTGCCCCTTTAATTAGCATTATAAATCCAACAACTAAAAATAAGATGTTTAAAGCAATTTGCATAAGATTACCCCTTTACAGATGATGTTGTTCTTGATGTTTTAAAAATAAAAACCATCAAGACGAAAAAGTCTTGAAGGTCTCGTTACAAGGAATCCTTGAAATTAGCCGGGCGATTGCCGTATTGACGACTAATTTAGAGTTAACTACTCCCCTTCACTTAAGTATTTTAGCATAAATGAGTAGAACTAACAAGTAGAATATATTAATAAACTAAGTATTAATTTGCATGTTATCATTTGCTTCATTTGAAAACATTGATTACCTACATGGCGGCTATCATTGACTTTTTGAGCAAAACATAGTATGATATTCTCATAACAATTTCATGGAGGAATTATAACTAAAAATGGAAGATTGCAGTAGTAGGATCGACGATCCAATATATCAGAGTAGCAGAGACATTAAAACTAATCCTTTTTTCGGTGTCTTTTTTTGTTGTCTAAGAGGTGAGAATATATGATATCATCAGTTATCGCCATTGTTCTCATCATCGTCTTAACGGCGATATTTAGTGCAGCTGAAGTCGCATTAGTTGTCGTGAGTGATGCTAAAGTCAATGAAGATGTTCTAAATAACAATAAAAAAGCACTTAAAATTCAAAAATTCACGAATGATTCAAAAAGATATCTATTATCGATTCAGATCATGATTACGATTTTAACACTTATTAATGGTGCAATTGCATTAGATGCATTTCATACGAGTGTTATGAACATATTTAACAATTTGGTTTGGCTTAACCCAATCGCAATGTTTGTGATTCTTTTTGTTTTACTTTTTGTTCAACTCGTATTTGGTAGATTGATTCCAAGAAGACTTGCAAATAAACATACAAATACTTTTGCATATCAAACTGTAGGCTTTATTAGATTCATTTATGTTTTATTATTACCTATCACATGGTTATTAAACAAAGCCTCAATGATATTTGGAAGATTATTTGCTTTAAGTCCTGAAGAAGGCGAACGAAGAATGACTGAAGAAGAAATTAGAACTATAGTCGAAGTAAGTTCAAAATCAGGAAATATAGATGAAAATGAGTCAGAAATGATTCAAAATATATTTGATTTTAGTGATACCATAGTAGAAGAAATTATGACACATAGAACAGAGATCTCAGCATTAAACATTAAATCAACTAGAAAACAAATCATTGAATACGTTCAAAACGAAAGATTTACTCGTTTTCCTGTTTATGAAAAAGATATCGATCATATTATAGGGACAATCCACGTTAAAGACTTACTTAGATTTTTAGATAATCAGGAAGAAAAATTCTCATTAAAAACATTACTTCGTGATCCATATTTTGTTCCAGATAGCAAGAAAACAAGCGAATTATTTAAAGAAATGCAGCAACAAAAAAACCATATCGCAATCGTATTAGATGAATATGGTGGAACTGCTGGTATCGTGACTATTGAAGATTTAATTGAAGAAATTGTTGGTAATATTTTTGATGAATATGATGAAGATGAAGAAGAAATTAAACAAATTGATGATCAGACATATGAAATTGATGGATTGACTAACATCGATGATGTTGAAGACGAGATAGAAGCAGCTCTACCTGTAGAAGACTTTGATACAATTGGAGGCTTTATATTAGGCCAATTGGGTAGATTTCCTGAAAAAGGTGAAAAAGTTGTTTTTGAATATAATAAATTTATATTTGAAGTATTAGAAACGAACGAAAATGTAATTTCAAAAGTAAAAGTGACAAAACCTCAAATATTACTTGAAAGTGATGATGAAGACTTATGACACAAACAGATTGGATACAAATAGGTATTTTAATTGGGCTTATCTTCTTATCAGCATTTTTCTCATCAACAGAAACAGCATTTTCATCAGTAAATAAAATTAAACTAAAAGCACTAATCCAAAATGGAAATAAAAGAGCTATACGCACTTTGAAATATTCTGAGCGGTTCGAAGAAATTATTACAACAGTTTTAATCGGAAACAATATCGCAAATATTTTATCAGCATCTATCGCAACAGTCTTTTTTGTAAGAATCTTGCAAAATGATAGTGGTATAACTGTTTCTACAGCTGTTATGACAACTTTGGTTTTAATATTTGGCGAAATTGCACCAAAAAGCTTCGCAAAAAAAGTTCCAGAAAAATATGCACTTGCTATGACACCTATTTTATGGTTTTTCATAGTTATTCTAAAACCATTTTCAATTATTTTTGGAGCTATTCAAAAAGGATTAAATAAGTTATTTACATTTTCAGAAGAACCAGCAATTACTGAAGAAGAACTACTTACTTACGTGAGTGAAGCCCAACAAGAAGGCGGTATCAATGAAAATGAGGAAGAACTTATAAAAAGTGTGATCGATTTCGATGACTTAATCATCGAGGAGATATTCACTCCAAGAGTTGATGTTATTGCAGTGTCAGAGTTTGATGAACTTGATAAAATACGAGCAGCATTTAAACATTCCGGATTTTCAAGACTTCCCGTTTATGACACAAGTATTGACCACATCATTGGTGTGATTAATCATAAAGATTTCTATAACTTAGTTTTACTCGATAAAGAACCACTTGATTCGATTATTAAACCTCCAGTTTTTGTAACTGAATATATGAAAGTTACGAATCTATTAGGACTTCTTCAAGATACAAAATCTCATATGGCAATTGTTAAAGATGAATTTGGTGGCACATTAGGTATTGTGACTATGGAAGATATCTTAGAAGAACTTGTTGGTGAAATTTGGGATGAACACGATGAAATTATTGAACAAATTGTTAAGCTAGATGATCGCATGTACCGCGTAAAGGGAAATGCCGAATTAGACATACTATTTGACAAGTTAAATATCAACGAAGAACTTGACGTTTCTACAGTTAATGGTTGGATACTTGATGAGATGGGCAAAATTCCTTTCATAGGAGATACATTTCAATATAAAAACTTATTAGTTACGATTACAGGCGCTGATACGAAAAGAGTATTAGAAGCAACTATAGAAATACAAAATATTGAAACTGAACTTACAGAAGAAGTGTCTTAGAACACTTCTTTTTTTAAGCAAAAAAAAAGGACATTCCGTAGAATATCCTTTTGATTTAGTTTACTTATTTAACTGAGTCACCAGCAAATGTAAACAATCTGTCAAATGTTGTAAAGTAGTCATCAGTAGTAATAGTAACACCAGTAACTGTAGGTTCACTATTCATAGTCCAACCATTTTCAGTAATATAATCAGTGATTAGATTAGCTTGTTCGAACCATTCTAGTGTAGCACCAGCATTTGCTACCATACCATAATCAAAACCTAATTCTTGTTTAGTCTTGTCTCTCCAAGCAAATGTAGCGCCATCTGGTCTACCTTGTTGAACGTCAAGTAATAATTCAGTCATGTTACCTTTAGAATCAACGATCATTGATGCAACTGTTAAGTCATCATTTGAACAATTAATTGCTTGGAATTTGCCTTCTTTAGCAAGTTCTAATGCAGCTGCTGCTAAAGCAGTATAACCGCCGTCTTTCATAGTAACACCAGTGATATTAGTGATAAATGTATCACCATCAACTTCAACTGAGTCAACGCCATTTTCTAACATGTAGTCTTCGATAAGTTCTGCTTGAACATACCATTCTGCAACTGCACCACCATTAGCAACCATACCGTAGTCATCGCCAAGTTCTTTTTTAGTCTTAGCGTTCCATGTGTATGACCATTTGTCATCTGATGCATCATCTGGTGTTTCAACACCTTCTGTTTGTGTTGCTCTACCTTGACGAGCGTCAATATTGAAACCAACTACGTCACCTTTTTCAATAGTTACTGTAACTGTTGTAACCATTGGGGCATTACGATGGATACCAAGCTCATAAGCTAAGAATTCACCATCAACTTTGTATTCAGATGAGTTACATCCGAAAAGCGTAAATGTAGCTACTGCTAATATAAGCAGTAAAAATACTTTTTTCATTATTCATTTCCTCCTAATGTATTGTTTATCTACTCTATAATTATAACAAATTTTACAAACTATTTGCAATCTTTTATCCAATTATTTTTTGTAAAAGCGTTTTACTAGTTTAAATACAAACAAAAGTAAAGTAATTTAAATAAATATGCTTTTATTAAGACAATAAAAATGATACAATAATTAAGCGGAAAGGTATGTGAATTATGGATAACAAATTAAATGAACGTCAAAAGAAAATCCGAAACTTTTCAATTATCGCACATATTGACCACGGCAAGTCAACACTTGCTGATCGTATATTGCAAAAAACGGACACAGTAACAGATAGAGAAATGAAAGCTCAGCTCTTAGATTCAATGGATTTAGAAAGAGAAAGAGGCATTACTATCAAATTAAATGCTGTTGAAGTTTTGTATAAAGCAAAAGATGGCAATGAATATATTATGCATCTTATTGATACTCCAGGTCATGTCGATTTCACATATGAAGTTTCAAGATCATTAGCAGCTTGTGAAGGTGCTGTTTTAGTCGTAGATGCTGCACAAGGCATTGAGGCTCAAACACTTGCTAACGTATATTTAGCAATCGATAATGATTTAGAAATTATTCCTGTGATTAATAAAATTGATTTGCCTAGTGCAGATCCTAAAAAAGTTATTAATGAAATAGAAGATATCATTGGTATACCTGCTCAAGATGCAGTCTTAGCATCAGCTAAGGAAGGCATCGGTATAGAGGATATATTAGAAAGAATTGTCAAAGATGTACCAGCACCAAATGGCGACCAACATGAGCCTTTGCAAGCTCTAGTATTTGATTCTGTGTTTGATGCATATAAAGGTGTAATTCCTTATATACGTGTTATTAACGGAACTATTAAAAAAGGTGATATTATAGAATTTATGAATTCTAAAGCTAAATATGAAGTCATTGAAGTTGGCGTACATACACCTAAAATTGTAAAAAGAGATATTTTAGGACCAGGTGATGTAGGATACATAAACGCATCAATTAAAGATATTAATACTGTAGGTGTTGGTGATACTGTCACTCATGCTAATCGTAGAGCATTATCAGCTCTGCCGGGTTATCGCAAAATGAATTCAGTTGTATTTTGTGGGCTATATCCAATTGACTCAGATAAATATAATGATCTTAAAGATGCTTTAGAAAAATTAAAATTAAATGATGCTTCTTTAATATATGAACCAGAAACATCTCAAGCATTAGGCTTCGGATTTAGAACAGGCTTTTTAGGTTTACTTCATATGGAGATTGTTCAAGAGCGTATTAGTAGAGAATTCGGCATTGAATTGATTGCTACAGCACCATCAGTGATTTATCATGTCCATTTGACAGATGGAAAAATGATAATTATTGATAACCCTTCTAAATTACCAGAACCACAAGTTGTCGATTTTATCGAAGAACCTTATGTAAAAGCTACTATTATGACACCTAAGGACTATGTTGGAACTGTTATGGAAATATGTCAGAAGAAACGTGGCGTATTTGGTGATATGAAATATGTTGATTTAAACAGAGTAACAATAACATATCAACTACCATTATCTGAAATTGTTTATGACTTTTTTGACAAATTAAAATCATCAACAAAGGGCTATGCTTCATTTGATTATGAAATGTCTGGATATAAACAATCTCGTTTACAAAAAATGGATATTTTACTAAACGGCGAAATTGTCGATGCATTATCATTAATTGTTCATCGTGATTTTGCATATCAAAGAGGTAGAAATATTTGTGAAAGAATGGTTCAGCTTATACCAAGACAAATGTTTGAAATACCTGTCCAAGCATCATTAGGTAATAAAGTTATTGCAAGAACAACGATTAAAGCAATGCGTAAAGACGTTTTAGCTAAATGTTATGGTGGAGATATCACCCGTAAGAAGAAACTTCTTCAAAAACAAAAAGAAGGTAAGAAGAAGATGAAATCAGTCGGTAGAGTTGAGGTCCCACAAGAGGCATTTATGGCAATTTTATCAAATAGTGATGAGTAAATTCTCATCACTTTTATTTTAATAAGTG
This sequence comes from uncultured Acholeplasmataceae bacterium, assembly GCA_927441705.1. Classification (GTDB taxonomy): domain Bacteria; phylum Bacillota_I; class Bacilli_A; order Acholeplasmatales; family Acholeplasmataceae; genus Mariniplasma. The sequence goes on from CAKMKH010000040.1 coordinate 17,280, forward strand.
CTTATTTACGGTATAATAAAGATAATGAAAGAAGTGATTGAATGAAAGGCTTGTATGTACATATTCCTTTTTGTGAGTACATTTGTCATTATTGTGACTTTGTAAAAAGAGTTCCAAAAAATAAAGAGATGATTGATGTTTATCTAAAAGCTTTGGTTGAAGAAATTAATACATATAAGACACACTTCGATACTATTGAGACAATCTATATAGGCGGTGGAACACCAAGTATGTTAGATGATGAACAATTGAGTTTTTTACTTGGGTCTTTAGTAGATATTCATCCAAAAGAATATACAATTGAGGTTAATCCTGAGAGTTACAGCGAAGAAAAAGGGTTAATTTTTAAGAAATTTGGTGTTAATAGAATTAGTTTAGGTGTGCAAACATTTAATCAACAATTATTACATTATTTGAACCGTGGACACACAAATGAACACGTTTTTAATGTGATTGATCATTTAAAATCTATTGGATTTGAAAATATAAGCATAGATTTAATTTATGCGATACCAAAACAAACTATAGCTGATTTAGAGCACGATTTAGACATGATACAAAAACTAGAAATCAAGCATGTATCTTGTTATTCATTGATTTTAGAAGAAAAAACATATTTTTATCACCAGTACATCAGAGGTAACTTTGAACAAGTAGATCAAGATTTAGAAGCTACTATGTATAAAATGGTTATTGACTCATTGAAAACTCAAGGATTTGAGCATTATGAGATATCAAATTTTGCTAAAGAAAAAAAATATTCTCTACATAACATGATTTATTGGACACTTGGAGAATATATTGGTTGTGGTCTTGGAGCTCATGGCTTTATAGATGGGTCAAGAACATATAACGAAAGTTCATTGCCTAAATACCTAGATCATTTTTTGAAAGAAAAAACATATCAAGAACATAGTGTTTTACTTCAAGATGAGCTTATTTTCGGACTTAGAAAAATTAGTGGTGTAAACATAAATGATTTAGAAGATAAATATAGTATAAAATTAATGGATGTATATCCAAAATTACAAGAAAAAATTGACATAGGACTTGTTCACATTGAAGATGGTTTTCTAAAATTAACAGAAAAAGGCTTGTTTCTTGGTAATCAAGTATTTATGGTGTTCATATGAAATATTTATTGAAAGATTTTGAGTACTATTTAAAAAAAGAAAAAGGATCATCAAAAAATACAGTTGATGCTTATAATCGTGATTTAGCTCAATATCAAATATTTCTTGAAAAGTATCATCAAGTCACTAAACCTAAACAGATTACAGTTAAGCATATTGAAGGTTTCTTAAAGAGTTTAAACAAAAAGGTTAGTTCTAAGACAGTTGCAAGAAAACTGACATCAATAAAAAGTTTTCATCATTTTTTAGTACTTGAAAAAGAAGTTGATATTGATGTTACAAAAAATTTTACATCACCTAAAACTCAAAAATCATTACCTAAAGTCTTGTCAGTTGATCAAGTTGTAGCGTTATTAGAACAAGTTGATAAACAAACAGATTTAGGGTTAAGAAATAAAGCTCTACTTGAACTTATTTATGGATCAGGTCTTAGAGTTAGTGAGCTACTAGATATTGAGATTGAAGATATTCACTTAAACCAAGGATATGTAATTGTTCATGGTAAAGGATCTAAAGATCGTATGGTTCCAATTTCTGATATGGCAAATATTGCACTTAGAAATTATATGATTCATTCTAGAGAACATATACTTAAAGATAAAAAAATTACTTATCTGTTTTTGAATCAAACAGGAACAAGATTATCTAGACAAGGTTTCTTTAAAGTTTTAAAAAAACTTGCAGAAGATGCTGGTATTGAATCTGAATGCTCGCCACACACACTAAGACATTCATTTGCAACACATTTATTAGAAAACGGTATGGATCTAAGAACTCTGCAAATGTTGCTTGGCCATGAAGATATATCAACAACACAAATTTACACACATATTAGTCAAAAAAGAATAAAAGAAATATATCAAAAAGCACATCCACGTGCGAAGGAGGAGTCATAATGTATAAAAGAATATTTTTAATTGTTCTGGATAGCTTAGGCATTGGAGAAGCACCAGACGCGAAAGAGTATAATGATGTAGGTGCTCATACGATTGGACACATAGCCGAATGCATGAATTTAAATCTACCAAACATGGAAAAATTAGGGTATGGAAATATTACACCTATAAAGAATGTCAAACCAGTTGATAAACCATTGGGATTCTATACAAAAATTCAAGAAGCATCACTTGGAAAAGATACGATGACAGGACATTGGGAGATGATGGGGATGTATATTACAAAACCATTTCAAACATTTACTGATACAGGTTTTCCTAAAGCATTAATTGATGAATTAGAAGAAAAAACAGGAAGAAAAGTGGTTGGTAATGTAGCAGCTTCTGGAACTGAGATTATTAAAGAACTTGGAGAACACCATGTCAAAACAGGTGACTTGATAGTCTACACTTCTGCAGATTCAGTATTGCAAATTGCAATGCATGAAGAAATCATTCCAATTAAAGAACAATATCGCATTTGTGAGATTGCTAGAGAAATTACGATGAAACCTGAATGGAAAGTTGGACGTGTCATTGCTAGACCATTTTTAGGAACTAATAAGGATAATTTCAAACGCACTTCGAATCGCCATGATTATGCACTAAAACCTCATGAAAAAACTGCGTTGAATTATTTAAGTGAATCTGGCTATGATGTCATAGCGTTAGGGAAGATTAATGACATCTTTGATGGCTATGGAATCACTGAATATAGTAAGACAGTTAGTAATGATGATGGTATGAGTCAAATCACTGAATACGCAGACAAAGAATTCACTGGATTATGCTTTTTAAATTTAGTTGATTTTGATGCACTTTATGGACATAGAAGAGATCCAATTGGATATGGTAAAGCTATTGAAGCATTTGATAAACAATTGCCGTTATTCTTAGAAAAATTACATGACGATGACCTTGTAATACTTACAGCAGATCATGGAAATGATCCGATCCACCATGGAACAGATCATACCAGAGAATACGTTCCTTTAATTGTTTACACAAAGAAATTTAGCGAAGGTAAGAAGCTTCCATTGTTAAAAACATTTGCTGACATTGGATATACAATAACTGCTAATTTTAAAGCTGAAAATCCAAAGCACGGACAGTCGTTTTTAAAGTATTTAGGTGAAAAATAATGCTAGACTGGATTAAGGAATTGGAACCGGAATTTGCAATTATTTTTGTAGCTTTGATTGGGCTTATACTAATCAATCTTGCTATATGGAATAAGACTTATAGAACTCATAATTTAATTGGAAAACGCGCATTAACTTTAAAAGAAGATTTAGTAGTAAGAGATGATAAAAAGGTGATTGATATACTGATTTCAAATACATCTTTTATTAGCGTTAAAGTTGCAGCAATTGGTTATATTTATCAAAAAAATTTGTTGCCAATTAGCGAAGAAATTACTGAAATTTCGCCTCGTGATTCTGAAAAAACAGCTGTAGAAATTGATGCACTTCGTGCATATTTAGTCGATGAAAAAATGAAAGTAAAAAGACTAAAATTATATGTAGAAGATACTCTTGGAAGACGTTCAATTCAACGTGCAAAAGATACATATAGAGCACTGAAAAATATAATAAAAACTGAGAAAAAATCAATTGAAAAAACAGAAAAAATTAAGCGTGCAGAAACTGGAAATTATAATTTTTTTGAACGTGTTGTATTAATATTTAAGTTTATATTTAGTCCATTTACAAAACTTAATTATGCGATTAAAACAGGACTTAATAAACGATTAAAAGAACGTGAAAGTAGAATCATTGTCAAGAAAAAAGAGTTAGAACATAAGGCCTTTTTAAAATCTATCGCAGAAGAAGATAGACGTGAAAAAGACTTATCAGATGTTGAAAAGCGAATCGAAAAAGAACGTCAAGAGTTCGAAAAATTAAGAAATGAAAATCAAAAAGAGGCTGCTCTAAAGAAACAGAAATTAGAGAAAAAACTTAAAAATATTGAAAAAGAAAAAGCAAAAATAGAAGAAGAAAACCTGAACAATAATGAAGAAGATGACGAAGAAATCAACAACAAGATTGATGAAACTGATGCAAAAAATAAGCCGAAAATTGATGAAAAACCTGTTAAAAAGTGAGCTTGTTTAGTGGAAAATATCAATTAAAAAGCAAAAAAAAATGATGAAATAGTGTATAATACCTAATGTTTTATTATGTTGAAATACAAAAAAAAGCCAAATTTCAAAAATAGGAATAGGCTTTTTTTTGTATTTTTTTAGTATATCTTCTTGTCAAATATTGATTTTAAGGAAATCAAAATAAACGAAAATAGTGCAATTGTTGGTGCTAATATTCCTAAATTAAATCCTATGACTCCTAATGTTTCACGCTCATAATTTCGAGGATCCAGAAAGGGATAAATATACCGAGCACTTGTAAAATCTGAAACTAGTGTTTCTAAGTAATTTCCAAATATTGGTTCAATAATTACGTAAACAGTTACTAAGAATAAAAACGGATAAATAAGTGAAATCCAAAATTTATTTGTACTCAAATTCTGCTTAAAAAATACAAAATAAAAGATGAAATAAAGAAGTGGATTTATCGTATGTAAGACATGTTGAATGAGGTTAATTTGTGACATATATGGAACCAGAATTGCATGAAATATAATAGCAGTAATTGACATATTTATAAGTGCAATAAAAGCAAAGTATTGATATATTTTTGAGTCAGCTTTTTTTAAAATAAAAAGAAGTACGGCTATAGTGATGAGTAGATTTGATTGTGTTGTAAAATATAAAAATGTTACAAATATTGTACCCATAAAATTGGAAGATTGGATTGCTCTTAGAATCTCTAGTGCAATACCAAGAAGTCCAAAAGCAAACACAATAATAGCAAAACCGATACTCATTTTATTGTTTTTTATTAATTCAACCACATTTCATCATCCTTTAAAAAAATGTAGAAATTTCATTCATATCATGAGTAAGTCCTAAAGTAAGTATTAATCTAATTCTAGCTTTTTGTGAATTTAAATTATGTGTGAAGATTACACCGAGTGTTCTAAGATGATGACCTCCACCTTCATAACCATAGTTATCGAGGACTCGTCCTTTTGGACATCTGGATGTAAGAACAACTGGAATATTTTTCTCAATGGCCTTTTTAATTCCTGGAACCATTTGGGGTGGAACATTGCCGCGCCCAAGAGCTTCGATTACAATACCCTTTATATCACCTTCGATTAGAAAGTTTAGTATAAGTGAACTTGTGCCTGCAGCGACTTTGACTATTTCGACAGAATTTTCTATATGTTCAGGTTTAATTATTTTTCTAAAATCAGGAGCTTTTCTAGTATAGATAACATTTTCTTGTTCAACTATACCTACTGGTCCAAACTCAAGTGACTTAAAAGTGTCTAGAGAAAGAGTGTGTGATTTGGTAACTTCAGAGGCTGTATTAACCTCATCATTTAAACATACTAAAACACCTTTATTTCTAGAATCTTCATGAGCAGCAACTAGTATGGATGAAACTAGGTTACTTAAACCATCAAATCCTAATTCAGAAAATGAACGCATAGATCCAGTGAAAACCACAGGCTTAGAAGAAGCTAAATATAAATCTAAAAAATAAGCAGTTTCTTCAAGAGTATCTGTCCCATGTGTAATGACGATACCATCGATATGAGGCTGTTCTAACAGTGAGTTGGTCAACTTTGCTAACTCAAACATGTCAGACGGCGTTATAGATGGAGAGGGTTTTAAAGAGAATAATTTTGTTTCTAAATGTACATGTTTTATCTCACTTGATATGTTTGCAATCAGTTCGTTTTGATTATCAATGATTTGATTTTTATTCGTGTTTTGATTGCGTTCCATAGAGATTGTGCCACCTGTAAAGATGACAATTATTGTTTTTTTGGAAGAATATGGCAATCGGAGCACAAGGCGCCAACGCCGGCCACGCCACCGAAGCCAACATGGACCGCCTCGACGGTGCCGGCGCCGCTGCCGCCCTCGAAGCCCGCGCCGTCACCGCCACTGACTCCGCCGCCATCGTGCGCGCCAAGGCCGCCCTGGACAAACTCGACATCGCCGAAGGCCTGGCCGAACTCGATGGTCCAGGTCAGGGTGCTGCCCGGGGCAGGCCGCTTCAGGTGCGGTAGCAGGGCCGGCGGCCAGGCATCCACCAGCGCGAGGATATGCGCTTCGGTCAAGGGTTCCTCCTTCACATCCCCACGCAAACGTACCCAGCCGCCCATGTCCCGCGACTTGTTGCCGGTGAACGGCCAGCCGCCGACGCTCCAGCGCATCGCCAGGTGCCGCATGAACTCGGGGGTCGCACCTTTGATATACGGCAGTTCCTGGCACTCGTCCCAATGCTTGAAGGTCGGCGCCGGCAACGCCTGCACATCGATCTCCGAAGGGCGCGATGCGCCGAAACTGGCCTGGACCAGGGTCATGACTTCACCACCCTGCACCACTCGCCCCAGCAACTGGCTGACCGCCTTGCCTTCGCGCAGCACTTCCACTTGATAGCTGGCCGATACGTCTGGCGCCACCGGCCCGACAAAGGTCACGGCCAACGACCGCAACGGGCGGTCTGCCGGCACCTGGGCGCGCAGGGCTTCGTATTGCAAAGCGGCGACCAGCCCGCCAAACGTGGCGCGGCCCTGGGCCCACTCGGCCGGGATAGACACGTCCAACGGGTTATTACGGGCGGCGTCGAGCAAATCACTAAAGCGCATGGCGACCTCACATCAAGAAAATCGATTGTGCGATCTTAACCAGCGTGCCAGTCAGGTACAGCGCTTATTCCGGCCAAAAAACCGGACAGATAAGCCGCCGGATCAGAAACACTCCGCCGCCAGCTTATCCAGCACCCGATCGGCCTTGCCTTCGGCCTGGGCCATGGTGCGATGCCAGACCGCAACACAAGGTTGCAGATCCGCCTGATGTTCCGCCTGCGCCAGCCATTGCCAGCAGTCATGCCAATCCCCCAGCGCGCCTTGGGCGGACTTGAGACGGGACATGGCCTTGGCCGGCAATTGCCCCAATTGCGGATAAGCCTCGGCCGCGTAACGCACGCGCTTGATCAATAAGCGCAGGCGATGGCGGTCGTGACCGGGATCGTGCAGGGCCTCATCGAGGGTTTGCCACTGCTTGGCCAACCGCTTTTCGATGCGCGCCTGCAGCCCCTTGAGCAATTTTTGGTGATCGGACGCGCGGATAAAGCGGGGAAAGGCATCCAGGATCAGCAGCAGGTGTGCGAGTTGCGGGCTGTGCGCCACCTGTCGATAGGTTTGTGGCTGCTGGCGCAGGCGCCGCGCCGCAGCTTCGTGATAGCCGTGCTGCTGCAAGTACGCCGCCAGCACTTCACGGTCGCGCAGCGGCGTGGTCAATTGGCCGACCGCGCTGGCGGCCGCTTCCAGTTGCTCGACACCGGGCAGCCCGCGCAAGGGCCGCAACAGGCTGCGCAGGCGCCGCACGGTGGTGCGCAAGTCGTGCAACGCCTCGTCATCGGTCACCGCCGCCAGGCGCGCCTGGCAACTCAACAATCCGACTTCCAGGCCAATGACCTGGGCGACCAACTGATCCACCAACGCCGACATGCTGCTTCCCCTGTTAAACAACGTCCATACGCCTGCGCAAAACAGGCGCCTGGAACCACCTTAACCACTACCCCGGCGTGTTGCGCTGACTCGGATCAACGCCCGGCGCGCGACTCACGGATATAGAAACGGGCTTTTTGCGCTTTACTGGCGCACCCTTCGAACGCTTCGAATTGTTGCTGGGTCTTGGCGCCGGTCAGCAACGACAGGGCCTTGGAATAGCTGACCGTCCCGGCAAAACCTTCAGCCTTGGCCAAGTCCAGCTCACGCCAGGCAGAATCCAACTGGCTGCCACAACTATCGCGATAAGCCGTTTTACCAGCACAACCGGCCAAGGCCAGTACGATCACAGGCAAACACATCCAGGCTTTCATCAATGACACCTCAAGAAAAGAAAACAGTCGTGGGATGTAGACGTTGCCTACATCGAAAAGTGCCTTATCACACAGCCTGAAATGCCCAGTGCTGATAGCCAAAGCATACCCGAGCAAATAGCTCGGCTTACGAAAATTATCGTTCTGCTCCGCTAGGATTGAAGCAGCCCCCTGCTTGGGTGCATTGTGGACAGCTGTTTTACGAAGGATCCAGTCATGAAAAAACGCGTTGCATTGGTCCTGGGCTCAGGCGGAGCAAGGGGTTACGCCCATATCGGGGTGATAGAAGAGATCGAAAAACGCGGCTATGAAATCGCCTGTATCGCCGGCTGCTCCATGGGGGCAGTGGTGGGCGGGATCTATGCCGCGGGCAAACTGCAGGTCTTCGATATTGATCTCACCGACGATCTTGCGGATCTGCCCGAAGACTTTTTCGCCGCGTATCGCCCCCAGGCGAAAGCTCACATCCACCAGGCGCAACACGTCCAGATAGTCCAGGCTTTCGATCCAGTTCCGATAGTCTTCAAGCTTGCCTGCCGCATAGACCCCGCCCACCACCGCACCCATGGAGCAGCCGGCGATACAGGCGATTTCATAGCCGCGTCTTTCGATCTCTTCGATCACCCCGATATGGGCATAACCCCGCGCACCGCCGGAGCCCAGGACCAATGCAACACGTTTTTTCATGACCGAATCCTTCGCAAAACAGCTGTCCACAATGCACCCATCGAGGGGGCTGCTTCAATCCTAGCTGACAAGAGTGATTATTTTCAGAAGCCGAGCTATTTGCTCGGGTATGCTTTGGCCATCGGCGCTGGGCATTTCAGGCTGTGTGATAAGGCACTTTTCGATGTAGGCAACGTCTACATCCCACGACTGTTTTCTTTTCTTGAGGTGTCATTGATGAGATCGAAAGACGCGGCTATGAAATCGCCTGTATCGCCGGCTGCTCCATGGGTGCGGTGGTGGGCGGGGTCTATGCGGCAGGCAAGCTTGAAGACTATCGGAACTGGATCGAAAGCC
>CAKMKH010000041.1 GCA_927441705.1 uncultured Acholeplasmataceae bacterium
CAAATATATGCCCTTGTCTAAACCAAAAAGTCCCTTTATCTAGAAAAGCATCATCACCATAATCTTTAAATGGCATATACTTTTGTTCTAGTTTTCTCCATGCTTCTTTTCTTTCATTAGGTGTTAACTCTGGATGTTGATATATAACATGTTGGAATTCATCGACTAATACACCATAAGGTAGGAATGAAACAGCACCAGCTAAGTGATTAAACTTATATTTTTCAGTATCCTCTAAAAAGAACTGATCAATCCATGGCCATGCTAAAAATTCCATACTCATTGAATGAATTTCAGCAGCTTCCATCGTCGGCCATCTATATTCAGGTAAAAGGTCTCTACTTGAGTATACTTGGAATGCATGACCAGCTTCGTGTGTTAAAACATCGACATCATGAGATGTTCCATTAAAATTAGCAAAAATAAATGGTGATTTATATTCAGGGATATATGTACAATATCCACCACCTTGTTTTCCAGGTTTACTATCTAAATCCAGTAAATCGCGTTCTACCATGAATGTGAAAAATTCATTAGTTTCTTCGCTCATTTCGCTATACATTGTTTTAGCTCTTTCAAGCAACCAATCTCTATCACCTTTAGGTGTCGGATTACCTGATAAAAATGATAAGGCTAAATCATATGATTTAGGTTCTTTGATACCCAATCTTTTAGCTTTTCTGTCTGTCAGTTCTGATACAAGAGGCACAATATCTTCAAAGATTTGATCACGATACTTCTTAACATCTTCAAAATTATAATCTGTTCGTCCAAAGCGATCATAACCAAGCTGAACAAAGTTTTCATAGCCTAACTCTTTAGCAATGTCATTTCTGACTTTTACCATATCGTCATAGATTCGATCAAACTGCTCTTCATTTTCTTCAAAGAATTTAGAAACTGCAAGCTGAGCTTGGTGTCTTGTTTCTCGATCTTTATCTTGAATAAAAGGCGCCATTTGGCTTAAATTGTAAGTTCCATCTTTAAACTTAATTTCCGCTGAAGCTATCAATTTACCATATTCAGTAGATAATTTGTTCTCTTTTTGCATGCTAGGAATAATCTCTGGTTTAAATGTCTTTTGTGATAGTTCAGCACGCTTGAATATAAGTGTTCCTAACTCTTTTTCTAACTCTGGTCTATACTTAGAATCCAAGATTTTTTTATTAAATGTGTGCTCATATTGTTGTAAAAATGGTCCATTTTCATCAAAAAATTCTTGTTCTTTTTCATAAAACTCATCTTTAGTGTTTAAACTGTTTCTAATTGATACTAAAACTGCTAAAGATCCAATACGGTCATTAATTTCAAAAACCTTATGAATTGCTTTTTTCTCAACTTCAAGTGCTTGGTCTGTTCCAATCAATGCAAGTTGATCTTCTAAATCTTTTTTCACCTGATCTAAATCAGGTCTTTGGTATTTATATTCACTAAATTTCATATGTTTTCCTCTCTTTATCTTTTACTTAATATTATAACATGTATTAGACCATCATCACACTCAATAACTGAGGAATAATTTTTCTGCTTTGTTTTTAATTACCCAGACAAAAGGTATAGTTAATAAAGCAGATAATACTATAAATAAAACTATGCTCATTTCAATTGATACTAAATCCTTAATCAAATAATACACTAATCCAAAAGTAGCCAATATTCCAAATGTTCCAAAGATACCTAAGAATGCGCCTGCACTTTGTTTTACTACTTCAGCTTCGTTTTGATAATCAAATTTTGGAAGATATAAATTGATGACTGCATCTAGGCAAGAAGTCAATACTGAAAAAACAATAATCAAAATAATCAATAATAAAATATTAACAATTGGTATAGAAAGCGATATGCCAAGTATAATCAAACTAGCAATAGCAATAGGTAGTATCAAAATTAAATTGAATACTATTTTTGAAAACATAACATATGTTGCTGATATTGGTAGACTTTTTAAAATCCATAGGTTTTTACCTTCTAAAGAAAGACTAATAGCTGGTGTATATGTCATACCGATAACAAATCCAAATACTACCATAAGCATAATCTCTGAGTTCAAAGCAAACCCAAACTCTTGAGATAAAATTCCCTCAATATCTGCTTTAAATATTATACTAGCTACTGCTAGTACAACTAACATTACTAAACCAACGCCAGAATTTAATGCATATAGTGTACTTCCGAAAAACTTTTTGAATTCTTTTTCAACTATACTTTGAATAACTGGTTTTTGCTGATACGATAATTTCTTTTGCTTATAAGTTATATTACTTCTTATACCTCTTTTATTTGTGAATTCAGCTAGTTTTTCAATAAAGAATATAGCTATACTAAAGATCACAACATGTGATGCTATCAGCCAAAACAAGTCAATAAATGAATTATTATAAACTGCCTCATTAAACCATTTAAATGGTAGATAGTACTTAGTAATATTTGAAAACAAATCTAATTGACCAGTTAATGGATTAACTGTTGTGCTACTCAAAGATGTTGAAAGTCCCATAATGCCTATAAAAA
>CAKMKH010000042.1 GCA_927441705.1 uncultured Acholeplasmataceae bacterium
CAATCTTACCAATACCTAAAATTCCAACTTCTGGATGATTGATAATTGGCGTACCATATGCAACATTTGCTGCACCAAAGTTTGTGATACTAAATGTTGAGTTTCTAAGTTGATCAAGTTGTATTTTTCTTTCAACAGTAAGATCGGCAACTTCTCTAATATTTTTTGCAAGTTCTAGAATACTCTTCTTATCTGCATCTTTAATATTTGGCACAATTAAGCCATCTTTTGTATCAACAGCCATCCCAATATTATAGAACTTCTTGACAACCATTTGTTCATTTTCTTGATCAAAACTTGCATTAAACATTGGAAACTTCTTAAGTGCTAGAATTGTTGCTTTCATAACAAATGCCATATATGTCAATTTAATATCTTGAGCTGCAGCTTGTTCTTTCACTTTATCTCTTAGCTCAACTAGTTTATCGACAATAACATCATCCATTAAAACTGTATGTGGAATAACTTGTTTAGATATAGTCATTGCATTAACAATTGCTTTTCTTAATTTAGATATTTTAACAAGTTCTACATCACCATCAGAAGACACCTTAACTCTAGGCGCTGATACTGATTGAGATTTTGATTCACTCTTAGATTCTGAAGCTTTTTTAATATCTTCTTTTAAGATTCTTCCGTTTTCTCCACTACCTTCTACTAATTTAATATCAACACCCATGTCTTTAGCTAGTTGTCTTGCTACAGGTGTTGCTAATACGCGTTTGTTAGAAGTGTTTTCTTTTTTTGCACCACTATGTTCACTAGAAGATGCCATGAGTAATGAAGATACTTCAATTTCGCCAATAACACCTTGAGGCTCATCTTCATCTTCTTCAGATATTGAAGCTTTTTTAGGTTCTTCTTTAGTTTCTTTCTTTTCTTCTTGTTTTTCTTCTTTCTTTTCTTCTTGTTTCTCTTCTTTAGGCTCTTCAGTTTGACTACCATCATCAATGAGAACTAATGTTTCACCAACATTAATAGTTTCGCCTTCTTTTGCACCTAACTTTTTAATAATACCATCAACTGGAGCTGGTATTTCAGCATTAACTTTATCTGTTTCAATAACAACTAATGTTTCGCCTTCTTTAACCTTATCTCCATCTTTAAAATTCCATTTTAAAATGACACCTTCATGAACACCTTCACCGATGTCCGCGAATTTAAAATCATACATAATAAGACCTCCTTAAAATTTAGCTACTTTTTTGATCTCAGCAGCAATTCTTTCTGGCTGAATGAAGTGATACATTTCACCTTTTGCAAGTGGCACTGTAATATCAAAACCAGTAACTCTAGTTGGCGCAGCCTCTAAATACAAGAAAGCTTTTTCATTTACTAATGATATAAGCTCTGCACCTGGTCCATAGGTCTTAACAGCTTCTTGAACAACTAAGAATCGACCTGTTTTTTTAACTGATTCTATAATAGTTTCTTCATCAATAGGGTTAATAGTTCTTAAGTCAATTAATTCAACACTAATATTTTCTTCTTCAAGCATCTTAATCGCTTTTTCAGTTTCTCTCATCATCGCACCCCATGCGACAACAGTGATATCATTACCTTCTTGAACGATTTTAGCTTTTCCAATTGGTATTCTATATATTTCATCAGGTACTTCTTGTTTACCTGAACGATATATTCTCTTAGGTTCCATAAAAATAACTGGATCTGGATCTTCAATAGCTGAAATCATTAACCCTTTAGCATCATATGGTGTCGAAGGGAAAACAACTTTCAATCCAGGAATGTGTCCTAATAAAGTTTCTAAAGATTCACTATGATGTTCTAATGCTCTAATGCCGCCACCAACAGGAAATCTCACAACAATTGGAAGACCGTGTCTACCACGACTTCTATTTCTGTATCTTGCCATATGTGTAACAATTTCAGTATATCCAGGAAACACAAATCCATCAAATTGAAGTTCAGCAACTGGACGTAATCCATTAATTGCCATGCCTACAGCATTACCAGTGATTGCGGCTTCTGCGATAGGAGTATCAAATACTCTATCTTCACCATATTTCTTTTGGAGACCAGCAGTAACTCTAAACACACCGCCTTCAAATCCAGTATCTTCGCCATATACAATAACTGTCGGATCATCTGCCATTTTTTGGTCTAGTGCTTGATTGATTGCTGTTAATAAATTTATAACTGCCATGATTATTTGCCTCCTTCTTCTAAAAATTTCTTATGTGTTTCGTATTGTTCTTTCAATTGTGGTGTCATTTCTTTATAAGTATACTTAAATACATCTAATAATTCAGCTGTACCTGTAGCTTCTACTTTTTTAAATGTTTCACCAACAAATGTTGTATTTTCTTCTTCTAATTTCTTATCTTCTTTTTCAGTCCAATAACCTTTATCAATTAAATATTTCTTAAATCTAATCATTGGATCTCTTTTTTCCCACATTTCAACTTCTTTATCTTCACGATATAATGTTGGATCATCTGAAGTTGTATGTGGCCCAAGACGGTAAGTGACAGCTTCAATTAAAACTGGTCCTTTTCCACTTCTTGCATATTCAATAGCAGTTTGCATAGCAACATACATAGCTAGTACATCATTACCATCAACTTGCATACCAGGAATACCAAAAGCAACAGCTTTTTGAGCTAACGTTTCAGCTTTAGTCGCTTTTTTTCTAGGTGTTGAAATCGCATATTGATTATTTTGAATCATAACAACTAAAGGTAGGTCAAATGACGCAGCAAAATTCAAGCCTTCATAAAACTCACCATGTGATGTACCACCATCACCGATAGAAGCTACGGCTACTTCATTTTTCTTTAATATTTTAGATGCATATGCAACACCTGATGCATGATTAATTTGAGAACCAATAATAATGTTAATAGGTAATACTTTAACATCTTCATCAAAATGACTTCCCCATTCATTACCATACCAATATAAATACATTTTTTCTAATGACACTCCACGATATAACATCGCATTTAATTCTCTAAATGCCGGAACAAACCAATCTTGTTCTTGCATAGCAGCTGCAGCACCAACTTGTGCTGCTTCTTGTCCTCTATTAGGAGCGTATGTAAGCATTCTACCTTGTCTTTGGTATTGAAGTGCTTTAATATCTGCAATTCTTCCTAAAGCCATTGTTTTATACATCTTTAAAAGTGTTTCTTTATCGATGTTAGGCTCTAAATCTTTGTTTACAATTTTGCCTTTATCATCAAGGATTGATAATTGTTTTTTCTTAAGCGGATCATAGTCTTTAAATAACATATCTTCGCCCTCCTTCATTTACACTTGTATTATACTTGAGGCGGGTTTTTAATACAAAAGTTTTGCTTACAGGAAGGTTTTTGTTTATAAAACGTATATTTTATATTTTTATTAAGCCATTTGTGTTATTTATAACATATATGATTAAATATAAAAAATAGGAAGATACATAGTATCTTCCTAATCATTTATTTTATATTTTTATTTTCTTTTTTCTAAATTCTTTTGTAAAATTAAGACCATTTCTCTTAAAGTTTTAGCAGCAACCGCAGTTGATGCCCCACTTGGGTCAAGCATCGGTGACAATTCAACGAAATCTGCAGCAACCAAATTGTTTAATTTTTCAAATTGATCAAATGCCCATAATAAA